>CATLEX010000014.1 GCA_949927455.1 uncultured Clostridia bacterium | reverse complement strand
CATGCGATTCGAAATATTACAGGAAATGATGAGTATTATTGGTCGTTTTGTAGAGTGCTTTATAAAATGGCAAATCGAAAAGAGAAAAGCGAAATGACGCAAATGCTACAAAAAAAGGAACAAAAATATCAGAATTTTTTGCTTCAAGATAAAGAATTTAAGAAAAAAAATTTACGAGAATTTCAAAAATTAAAACAGTATCATGAAATGTTAAATAATGAAAAAACACTACAAGAAGAATTTTTAGAACTTCAGAAATTATTTTTGCAATTTTTAGAAAAGAAATTAGCACGTTTTTCATTTCGTGAAGAAATTTTAGAAATGATTTCTATTTTGCGTTATTATCAAAATTATGTATTTTTGATAAAAGAATATAAAAAGTTGTTACCATATTTTGATTATATACAAAAATTGACTTTTACAAAGGCCTGTGAAATTGGGGTTTTAAAGATTATTTGCATGAATATTGAAGTCAATTTTGAGATTTTAAAATATATATTTGATACAAGAATTATTGATTTAGAGGATATCAAAATCTACTTGGAACAGGAAGATGGCGAAATATTGATGAAAGTATATGACAAGGAAGTGTTTGAAAAACAGGGGAAAATTGCCTTTCAAGGAAACAAAAAAGATATTGCTATAAAGAAGAAAAAAATGGTAAGTATATTTAATTAAAGGAGGAAGGTCATGAAAATAACTTTTTTAGGTGCTGCCAAAACAGTTACTGGTTCAAATTTTTTAGTTGAGGCAGCTGGTAAAAAATTTTTGGTAGATTGTGGTATGTATCAAGGGAAAATTACACAAGATTTTGAAAATTCAGATCCATTTTTATTTGATGTAGCAGAAATTGATTTTATGGTTTTGACACATGCCCATATTGACCATGCAGGAAGAATTCCGAAATTATGCAAGGAAGGATATCAAAATCCGATTTATGCGCATAAAGCGACTTGTGATTTATGCGGAATTATGTTGCCAGATAGTGGACATATTCAAGAAGTAGAAATTGAGTGGCAAAATCGAAAACGAAAAAGAGAAGGAAAAGAAGATTTGCCACCTTTATATACAGCAGAAGAGGCATATGAATGTTTGCGATATTTTGTGCCAGTGAAATATGATGAAATTGTGGAAATTGATGAAAATATTAGTATTCGTTTTAATGATGCAGGACACATGCTTCGGATCTAGTATTGTTGAAATATGGGCAAAAGAAGATGGAAAAACGACGAAAACTGTTTTTACAGGTGATTTGGGAAATAATGATTTGCCATTATTAGATTCGCCAACTATGATTGAAAATGCAGATTACGTTATCATGGAATCTACTTATGGAAACAGACTTCATATTCGAAATGACGAAAAAGCTAAATTGTTTTTAGATATTGTATCAGAAACACTAGACAATGGTGGAACAGTTGTTATCCCTTCTTTTGCGGTTGGTAGAACACAAGAAATTTTGTATGAAATTGATAAGCTAAAAGATCAATATGGACAAGATGCAGCATTTGCTAAAAAGTACCAAACCATTATGAAGTCACCTGTTTATGTGGATAGTCCACTTGCGATTTCGGCTACTGAAATTTTTCAGAAAAATTTAGATTTATTTGAAGAAGAAATTCGAAATAAAATCAAATCTGGTGATAATCCGCTTGATTTTCCAGGATTGAGATTTACGAGAACAGCCGATGAATCAAAAGAATTGAACGAAAGAAGTGAGCCTTGCATTATTTTGTCTGCGAGTGGAATGTGCGAAGTCGGAAGAATTAAACATCATTTGAAACATAATTTATGGAACCCGAAAAGTACGATTTTGTTTGTTGGCTATCAAGCGCCAGGAACTTTGGGAAGAAGTATTGTAGAAGGGGCCAAAAAAGTGAAAATTTTTGGAGAGGAAATTGCAGTTAATGCTAGAATTGAGTATATTGAAGGATATTCAGGACATGCTGACCAAGAATGGTTGCTAAATTTTATTTATTCTTTTATTTATAAACCAAAACATGTATTTTTGGTACATGGCGAGTTAGAAGGTCAAGAAATTTTAAAACAGAAAATAGAGGAAAAGACAGGAATTCCAGTAACCATTCCAAGTTTTGGGGAAAGTTATGAACTAACGGAAACGCCACAGTTGCAAGAGCGAGATGAAAAAATTGTTAATTATGATAAAGTCTTCCAGAGATTAGATGTCTTAGAACAAATTGAATGTTTGAAAAATCAGATTGAGCAAGTGGAAGATGTAGTAAAAGAAGATATTAAGACCAATGATGGAGACATCAAGAAATTAAATGAAAGAATGAAAGAAATTCAAAAACAAATTGAAAATATGATGTAAAAACAGAGACTGTAAAAATTTTTTACAGTCTCTGTTGATGTTTTTAACTCTCTTTGTTCAACTTTTTGTGGTCAGTATAATTTGACATTTTATGTAAAATATGCTATAATATAATTAAGAAAAAACTTAGGGAGGTATTTTAAATGTGTGAAAAAAGAACCAGAAAGCAATGGAGACGGCAAGAGCGCTATTTAGAAAGGTGTCGGAAACGGCAACAAAATGGTGACAGTAAAGGGGGAATTTCAAAAATTATAGTGATGTTCCTGTTGTTTGCTGTGGCAATTTTTGGCATGTACATCTATTTCGGTAGTTATGAAAAAATTACCGAAGTTGTTGGTAGTACAGAAGTAAAACCACCAGTAAAACCAACAAAAGATGTGAAGAAGGAAGTCAAAATAAAAACCAAAAAAACAAAGCTTTTACTTGCTAAGCATACCATTTATAATCAGAATTCGGGAGCCGATAGGAATTGGAATATGAAAATTGCGGCTCAGATTATTAATGGTTCAAATGGCAAGGGATATCTGTTGAAATCTGGAGAAAAGTTTTCTTGGTTAGAAGTAGTAGGAGACACTACTTCTGAGAAAGGTTTTAAAGAAGCGCCTGTTATTTATGGCAGACAGGTGACTTTGGGACTTGGTGGTGGTGTTTGTCAGGTATCTAGTGCTATTAATTCTGCGGTAATGGCAGCGGGCATTGATACTTATTGCCAGAAACATTCACTGCCGAGTTCCTATATCCACGAAGAACGTGGTGACAAAGAAGCAACGGTGTCATTTGATTCTGGGATTGATTTTTCGTTCGAGAATACCTTAGACGATCCGATTAAAATTCGGGTTATTGAGAAAGACGGTGATGTAACAGTCAAAGTCTACTGCATCAAGTACCAAAAAAACTGAGGCAAATGCCTCAGTTTAATTTTTTTATTCAACGGTTACTGATTTTGCTAAATTTCGTGGTTTATCTACATCTAATCCTTTTTCTTTTGAAATATAATAAGCAAATAATTGAAGTGGAATAATTGACAAAATAGGTGTTAAAAACTGATTGGTTTCAGGTACTTTAATAATTTTTGTAAAATTAGAATTTTCTAAAATTTTGTCTGTAATAATCAAAGTTTTTGCACCACGAGTAATCACTTCTTGAATATTGCTGATTGATTTATCCATTAAATCTTGAACAGTTAAAACAGAAACGACCAAGGTATCTTTCTCAATCAAAGCGATTGGACCATGTTTTAATTCTCCACTATAAAATGCTTCTGAATGAATATATGAGATTTCTTTTAGTTTTAAAGAACCTTCTACACTACTATTATAATCTAATCCTCTGCCAAGGAAAAATACATCTTTTACTTGATAAACTTCGTGAGCAAAATTTTTGATTTCTGTAATATCAGATAATAATTGCTCTGTTTTTGCGGGTAATTCTAAAATTGATTTTTTCATATCTTCTAAAATTTTTGTATTTTTACCTAAAGTTTCTGCAAAATAAATCACTAAAATGCCAAGCAAAGTAATTTGTGAAGTATAGGCTTTTGTAGAAGCAACTGCAATTTCAGGTCCAGCATGAGTGTATGTTACGAAATCAGCTTCTCTTGTAATAGAGCTTCCTTCTACGTTTGACACAGCAAGTGTTGTAGCGCCTTTTGATTTAGCAAGTTTTAAGGCAGCAATTGTGTCAGCTGTTTCACCAGATTGCGTAATAAAAATGCATAAAGTATTTTTGTTAATAAGTGGATTTCGATATCTGAATTCAGAAGCAACATCAACTTCTGTGTTAATTTCACAAATATTTTCTAACATTGTTTTTGCAGTAAGACCAGCATACATAGCAGTACCACATGCTACAATGTAAATTTTATGAATCTGACTTAAAAATTCTTTGCTAAAATTTAGTTCATCAAATTGACAAGGAGTATTTAAACTCAAATGGTTTCCAATTGTTTCACGAATAGAGTTTGGTTGCTCATAGATTTCTTTTAACATAAAGTCTTCATAACCATTTTTTTCGGCAGAAGTTGCATCCCAATCAATTTGAGAAATTTCTTTATTAATTTTAGTTAATTGTGTATCATAAAAATCAATGCTATCTTTAGAAATAACTGCAAATTCATTGTCTTTCAAGAAGTAAAATTGGTGTGTGAAAGAAAGGTAAGCAGGAATGTCTGAACTAATAAAGTTTTCGCCATCTCCTTTGCCAATCACAAGTGGACTATCTTTTCTAACAGCAATCATAATATCTGGAAAATGAGTACAAAGTACACCGATTGCAAAACTTCCTTTTAAATCTTTTGTTGCAATATTTACTGCTTTTAAAAAAGTATTTTCTGAATGTTCGTTTTCTTTTGAAAAATAGTAATGGATTAAGTTTGGTATAACTTCTGTATCAGTTTCAGATAAAAATTGATAACCATTTTCACCTAAAAACTTTCTAAGTTCTTGATAATTTTCAATAATTCCATTATGAACAATAGAAAAAGTATTAGAACTGTCATTATGTGGATGAGAATTTGTAGAAGATGGTTTACCATGTGTTGCCCAACGAGTATGAGCAATTCCAATGGTTCCAACCAAGTTTTCTTGACTTGTTATTTCTGATAATTGTTTTACTCTTCCTTTATTTTTGATTGTTTTGAAATTTTCTTTTTCTAAAATAGTAAGACCAGCTGAGTCATAACCTCTATATTCTAATTTAGTAAGCCCTTCAATTAAAATAGGCTCTGCTTTTTTATTACCTATGTATCCAACAATACCACACATAATATCCTCCTTAAATAAATATCTATTCATATATTATACAGCAATTGTGTCCATTTAGTGAAAATTACATAAAAATAATTTAAAATTTTAAATTATTTGTCTGTTTTGCAATTTCTTCATAATTAAAGATGTGCTTTTCCATTAGTTCGTAAAAACTTTTGGTATGATTTTTATATTTTAAATGGCAGAATTCATGTGTAATAATAAAACGTATTGTTTCTCGAGAATATTGCATAATACAAGGATTAATTGTAATAATGCTATTGGAACATTTAGCAAGTTGATTTCCCAAATCCTGTATTTTAAAATCTTCAGGCGCAAATCCAAGTTGATGTCTAATATCTTCCATCATATTTTCAATTTGGTCTTTTGCAATGGAAGAATACATTTTAGTAATGGTTGCATGAATAATTTTGGTTTTATCTAAATCAATATATTTAGCTGGTAAAATAATTTCAACATATTTATTACGCAGATTTAAAGTTGGGCTTTTGGTATTTTCATATTTTAAAAGAATGTCATATTGTTTGCCGAAAATAAAAATAGGTTCTTGATTAATTTTTTGTGTACGAATATTTTCTGCTTCAATATATTCTTTTAAATGTTTTAAAATCCAATTTTTCTTTTGCTCGACAATGGATTGAATTTGTCTTTGCGTGTAGTAAGTAGGAGCTTTTACAATGACTTCACCATTGTGAATAGAGATGTATAAACTAGAATTTGAAGTTTGGTCAACAGTATATGTAATAACATCATTTTTGGTGCTTAAAAAGCTCATCTTTACTACCTCCAATATAAAAACTTTTGTTTGTCATATTGTATAAAATTTGAAAGAAAATGTCAAGCATTTTTAGAAAAAATGTTCGGATAAAAAATTCTTGTTTTATTAGTAAGCATATGTTAAAATAACAAAAAGGAGATAAAATGGTATATTTAAAAACGTTTAAATTAAGTGAATATAGAAATAAAAACAGTCATATTTATCCCTATAATATACTGAAAAATAAAGAACCAGATGTTTTTATTTTTGAGCCAATTACGGTTTTGTATGGCAATAATGGATGTGGAAAATCAACGATTTTGAATGTGATGGCACATAAATTAAATTTAAAGGGAAAAGAGAGGAGTAGTTCGGAAGTAGCCGGTTCGCAGGGCTATTTTGAAGAGTTTGCAGCTTTATGTGGATATGAATTGAGTGAAGATGAGTTTGGTAGAAAGATAAGAACTATTCCAGAAAATAGTCGTTATATCAAAAGTGAAGAAATTTTGTATGAGATTAGAAAAATTCAGCAATCAGCTGTATTGCAAGAAAGTATAGAAAGTAATTTAGCAAGAGAAAGGGGATTGCAAAATGCGAAGGAATTTTTGCAAACGAAAGAGGGAGGCAAACAGTTTGCAAGATTTGAATTTGCGCAGGAAAAATATTCAAATGGAGTGAGCTCGAAAATGTGAAATATTTTTTTGAGTTTTTTGAAAAAAGAAGAAGTGAATTTATTGAGAAATAAAATTAACAAACTTTCATTGCAATTTATAGAAAATTAAGGTATAATAAAGGAAATTGATTAAGGAAGTTTTGGTATCTAAGATATGATATGTAATTAAAAGAGTAAAAAATTTAGATTAGGAGGTTCCAAATGCCAAGATATGCTAGGAAAATGCACGGCGGAGAATTATGGGCAACAATAGAAGTGCTTGAAAATGTTGCATCTCCTTTGTTTGAAAATTAAAATTTTAAATAAGGGAGTTAAAAAATATGAATTATGAAGATAAAAAAATAGTAGGGATTTTAGCCACAAATGTAGAAATGTCAGTTGCACTAAATGTAATTGGACATCTTTCCATAGCAATTGGAAAATATTCAGATAACGAGATTATGGGAAAGCCAACAATAACAGATAAATCTGGTATGAATCATTTAGGAATCAGTCAGTTTCCATTTATTATTACAAAAGTGAAACAAGGAAAATTGAAAACAGCAATTGATAGTGCTAAAAATAATCCTAATTTATTGGTAGCAGATTATCCAAAAGAAATGTTAGAAACAAGAACAGATGACGAATTGGTTGTTGCAATCAATGCAAAAGAGAACGAGAAATTGGAATATTTGGGTGCGATTATTTATGGAAATACGCAAGAAGTAGATGAAATTACTGGTAAATTTCAGTTATGGAGATTAGATTAAAGATGGATTTAAAAAAGCAAATACAAAACTATAAACCATATAATGAACAGGAAAAGATTGACCAAGAGATGATGTTAAAATACATAGAAACGTTTGAGGATGTAGTGTCAAGAGAAAATAAAATGTGTCATTTTACAGCTTCTAATTGGATTGTTAATCACGAGAAAACAAAGGTACTAATGGCATATCATAATATTTATCAATCTTGGGCTTGGACTGGTGGACATGTGGATGGCAATAGCGATTTGTTGCAAGTAGCTTTAAAAGAGGCGAAAGAGGAAACTGGTTTGAAAAATTTTAAAGTTTTGCAGAATGGCATTTATGCACTTCAAATTTTGACAGTAGATAGTCATATGAAGAACGGAAAATTTGTGTCAGCGCATTTGCATTTGGATGGTTGCTTTTTATTAGAAGCAGATGAAAAAGATGCATTAACCATAAAGAAGGACGAAAACAGTGCTGTAAAATGGATAAATATTAGTGAAGTTTTAGAAATGACAACTGAAAAAAATATGATACCAGTTTACCAAAAGTTGAATGAAAAGTTAAAATAGAGCAAATCTTGCTTCTTTTTAATTTTTGTGATATAATATCTTTGTCAAGAATAGAATATAGGAGAAATAAAAATGAATCAAAATAAGGACGATTATCAGTATGAAGACATAATATATGGAAGAAATGCTGTTTTGGAACTATTAAAGTCAGGTAGAGATATTAATAAAATATGGATTGAACGAGGCGATAAACATCGGTTCTATTAAAGAAATTATAGCAAAGGCAAAAGAGGCACGAGTAATAGTGGTAGAAGTTGAAAAGTCAAAATTGGATCATATCACAAGAGAAAATCATCAAGGTGTAATCGCAGCGGTACCACCATTTGATTATTGTGAGCTTGAAGATATTTTAGGAGTAGCAAAAGCGAAAAAAGAAGAGCCATTTATTTTGTTATTGGATGGAATTGAAGATCCACATAATTTAGGAGCTATTATTAGAACAGCGGAAACAGCTGGTGTTCATGGAATTATTATTCCGAAAAGAAGATGTGCAAGTGTCAATAGTACAGTAAGCAAAGTTTCAGCTGGTGCGACAACATATATGAAAGTAGCACGTGTTAATAATTTGAATGACGCAATTCGTATTTTGAAAAAAGAAGGTTTATGGATTATTGGAACAGATGGGGAAGCAAAAATAGATTATGATGAGCAAGATTTGACAGGACCAATTGCGATTGTGATTGGAAGTGAAGGCTTTGGGATGAGTAAACTAATTAAAGAAAATTGTGACTTTTTAGTTAAAATTCCTATGAAGGGTAAAATTACTTCACTTAATGCTTCTGTGGCTGCTGGAGTTATTTTATATGAGGTTGTAAAACAAAGTAAGAAAAAATAATTGTAAATTTTTTATGTTATCTATTGAAATTTGTTAAATTTTCTGATATAATAGTATAAAATGTACGAAAGATGTGAGTAAAAGTTAGGTTTATTTACATCTTTTTTAATTGTAATCCGTAGGGGGACGAATATGAGAAAAAATAAAATTGAGTTTTGCAAAGCAATTTTGAAAAAAAAGTTATATATTATTTCAATTGCTGTAATATTTGCGATTACTGGAATTGCATATACTTTAGCTAATGTGGAATTTGTGGCAACAAAAAAATTTTTGATGAGCAATTCAGAAAATATCAATACATATCAAGAGTTTTTGAAAGGTTCTGAACTGTTAGAAAATGCTATTGAAAATTCTGGTATGAATTTAAGTAAAACAGAGATAGAAAAAGGTTTAGAAGTAAATCTTGTAGATAATACCAATGTGATTGAAATAAAAATAACAGGTGAAAAAGCTGATGAAATAAAAGCCATTTCAGATGAAATGATTCGAAGTTTTCGCCAAAAAATCTATGAAGTTTATGGAGAAGTATCATTTTATGAAATTGATAATTCGGGAGATTTTTATAGTAAAGGTAATACAGTTGTTGTTGGAATAGTTGCCTTTGTAAGTGGTTTGGTATTATCTAGTTTATTTTTTGTAGTGTGTATGTTGTTAGATAATAAAATTAAGACTTGTAAAGAAATTGAAGAAATAACAAATTTAAAATCACTAATTTCTATACCTTATATTAAAAATATTAAAAAGAAAAAGCTTAATATTAGAAATATTAGGGCTCATAATAGTTCTGTTTTTAAAACACTTATGACGAATATTCAATTTGTGGATGTTAAAAATGATTTAAAAAGTAAAACGATTTTGATTACAAGTCCAAAGTCATTTGAAGGAAAAACGTATGTAGCAACTAATTTGGCGATTGAGTTTGCAAAGGCTGGTAAAAAAGTCATTATGATTGATGGTGATATGAAAAAAGGGAGACTTGCTAAAATTTTTGAATTGCCAAATGATTTAGGATTTTCCAATTATTTATCAAGTTTAAATGCGAATGGGAATGCCATTAATGAAAGAATTAATAGTTTTATTAATGACACTGAAATTCGTAATTTGAATGTGATTACAGCACGGAAATACACCACCAAATGCTGCAGAGTTATTGAGAAATGGCAAATTAAAACAATTAATAAAAGACTTGAAAGTTTTTTATGATATCATTATTTTTGATACAGTTTCTATTTTAGAGGCACCAGAAGCTTCGATTTTAGCAAATGCGTCAGATTTGGTTTTGATGATGTCTTCCTATGGAAATACAAAGATTGAAGAGTTTACAAAGGCGTATGAGAAAATTAAAGATATACAAGATGTTATGGTTGGAATGGGATTGAATAAAATTCCAGATCGAAAATTGAAAAAGAAATTGGCAAATGTGAAAATTAGATGGAAACATTGGACACATAAAGCTTTAGGTAAAATGAGTGTGTATTGGAAAAAACTAAAACAATTGTTGAAAAATTTTAGAAAAGTGGGAGTTGTAGTTGCATTTGTTGGAAGTATGCTTGTAGCTGGAGCAATGCTTTTGAGAAAATGCCTAGTAAGTTGTGGAAATAAACTGAAATTAAAATCGCAAGATGTGAAAGAATATATTAAAAATTATAAAGCAAAGCGTGAGAAGATTAAGTTGATTGAATCTGGAAGCATGATTGTTGAACCAGAGGAAAAAATGCCAAAAGTTCTTGAAAAAGAGGACGTTGTTCAAGAAGAGGAAGCGATAGAGGATTTGGAAGTAAAACCTGCTTTTGTTAGTATTGAAAAACAGACAAAGAGTAAGTTTGATTTAATAAGGGAACAGCAAGAAAAAAATGGTGCTGAAAAAGGTATATTGGAAAAAGCAAAAGAGGAAAACTTTCATGAAACAAAGATAGAACAAACAGAAATACAGAAAGTGCATCAAGAATTGCAAGAAAAGCAAAAAATGGAAAGAGAAAAAAGAGAAGCAGAGAAAAGGTTACAAAGGGAGCAGATTAAGAATTTTAAAGATATTGATTTTCAAGCAGAAGAAAATATAACAGAAGAAATGATAAGACGTCAAGTAGAAATGGATGATATGATAAGAATGGCAGAGGCAGAAAGACAAGAAGAAAAAATGAATTTGAAGAAGCAAAAGTTGCTGAGGAAAAATGAGAAGAAGAAAGAACGAGAAGCAAAAAAAGAATTGAAAGCCAAAATGAAGGAAGAAAAAAAGGCTTCTCGAGAAAGGGTAAAACAAATTTATATTGAAGAGGCGAGAATTGATGCACAATTAAAAGAAGATAATTTGTATCCAAGAATTCGAATGTAAGGAAAAAGAGGTTGTAAAGTTTTTTACAACCCTTTTTTATTATTATATCTTTTTATTTTTTTTGAATTGTGATATAATAAAAAATATTGAAAAAAGGAAGGGTAAAAATGCAAGAAATAATATTAAATTCAGAAAAAGAAACAATTGAATTAGGTAAAAAAATAGCAAAGAATTTAAAGTTGGGCGATATTCTTGTTCTTTCACGGAGAATTAGGTTCTGGAAAAACAAAATTAACAGAAGGAATTTTGACGTATTTTGGTTTGCAAAGTGAGATTTCTAGTCCGACATTTACGATCGTGAATGAATATCGAACGAAACATTTTCCAATTTATCATTTTGATGTTTATCGCTTATCTAGTGTAGATGAATTTTTTGAAATAGGACGGAGACGAATATTTTGAAAAAGGGGTTTCGATTATTGAATGGGGCGAAATGATTGAAGATATTTTGCCCAAAACATATACAAAAATGGTTTTTTCAAGAGACTTGGAAAATGAAAATAGAAGAGTTTTGAATATAGAAGGAGAAAATTATGAAAATTTTAGCAATTGATACAAGTAGTAAAATTTGTAGTGTAGCAGTTTTGAAAAATGACGAATTGGTCGACGAAATTAACTTAGATAATGGACACACACATTCTGAAAATTTGATGCCAATTTTGGCGGAATTGTTGGATAGAAATCATTTGAAGTTAGTTGATTTTGAGCTGATTTCATGTTGTACAGGTCCTGGTTCATTTACAGGAATTCGAATCGGTGTGGCAACTGTTAAAGCATTAGCAGAAGTCAATCATTTGCCAGTTGTGAGTGTTACAGCTCTTGAAACCTTAGCTAGAATGGACGCTTCTTCAAAAAACAAAGTAGCTATGATTGATGCGAGAAATAATCAAGTATATATGGGGATTTTTGATGAGAATTATGAAAAATTAGAAGAATTTATGGCAGATGATATTGCGCAAATTATGGAAGTTTTGAAAAAATACCAAAATTCCATTTTTGTAGGAGATGGAGCTGTACTACATAAAAATCTTATTTTAGAAAATATGCCAGATGCGGAGTTTTGTGATTTTAATGAACAAAGAGCTAGTTTTGGTGGCAAAATTGCATATCAAAAATATTTGAAAAATGAGGTAGAAACAGCGGACTCTATTATACCGATGTATCTTAGGAAGTCTCAAGCAGAGCGCTTGAAAAAGGAAAACAGATAATGGAAAAGATAGAGATTTTGGATATGACTTTAGATGATTTGGCACAGATTGAGAATTGTTTAATTTCTGATTTTGATGACTTTTGGAGTGCCAGTATTTTAAAAAGTGAATTAATGGGACCCAATAAAGTGTATATTGTAGCAAAGCAAAATGAAGAAATTGTGGGGTTTGCAGGATTTATGCGAAATCTTTTGGAAGTTGAAATTATGAATATTGTAGTGAAAAAAAATTGTAGACGTAAAGGCATTGGGAAATTGCTTTTGCAAAAAATGATAGAAAAAGCCAAAAATGATGGAGCACAAGAAATATTTTTAGAGGTAAATGAGAACAATAAAATAGCAAGACAGTTGTATCAAAATGTGGGGTTTGCGGAAGTAGGAAAACGTAAAAATTATTATAAACAAGAAAATGCGATTTTGATGGTAAAAAAATTGTTATTAGCATAGAGAAAAAAGTGATATAAAAAAAGCTTAAGAAATTGTAAAAAAATGTTGAAAAAAATTTTGGTTTGATATACAATAATCATAATATTGAAAATGGGGGAGTACAAATGAAGAGAAACAGTGAAAATGAGTTATTGCCAAAGGATTTGAAAGATATCTGTAATCCCAATTCATTGGGATTTGAAACCACAAAAGAAATTGAAGATACTTCTAACTTGATTTATGGTCAAGATAGGGGTTTGAAAGCTTTGGAATTTGGAATTGATATTGATGTAAAAGGTTATAATTTATATATTGAAGGACCAAGTGGAGTTGGCAAAACTATGTATGCCAAAAAATATTTGTCAGCAAAGGCAGCCAAAGAAAAGACACCAAATGATTGGTGCTATATTTATAATTTTGAAGACCCAAATGAACCAGTTGCGATTTCTTTTCCAGCTGGACAAGGAAGAATTTTCAAAGAAAATATGGAAAGTTTTGTTAAAGATATTCGTAAAGATATCAAAAAAACCTTTAATAATGACGATTTTGAAAAAGAGAAAAAAGTTATTAAACAAGACTTTAATGATAAGAAAGAAAATTTGCTAAAAAAATTAAATGATAAAACAATGAAGCAAGGTTTCCAAATTAAATCAACAGATAATGGTATTTACATGATGCCAATTTATGAAGGAAAAACAATTGCAGAAGAAGAATTTGAAAATTTGCCAGAAGATGTAAAAATTGAGTATGAGCAAAAATCTTCTGAAGTACAAGAATTAATTTTTGCAGCTCTTGCGGATATTAAAACAATTGAGCGTGAGTCTGATAGAAAAATTGAAAGTTGGCAATCTAATGTGGCATTGATGACTGTTAATATGCAAATCAATGCATTAAAATCAAATTATAAAAGAAATAAAAAAATTAGTACGTATTTGGATGGTGTCAAAAAAGATATTTTGAGAAATATTGATTGCTTTTTGGCAACAGATGAGGAAACGAAAACAGATGCACAAGCTCAGCAACAACCAAAACCTCAAGAATTGAGGCAACCATGGTTAAATTATCGTGTCAATCTTTTTATTGATAATAGCAAGCTAGAAGGTGCACCAGTAGTAATGGATACCAATTATTCGTACAATAATATTTTTGGGCGACTAGAATATGAAAATCATTATGGCATGCTAAAAACAGATTATATGATGCTAAAACCAGGACTTTTGCATCAAGCAAATGGTGGTTATATTATTTTTCAAATGAAAGATTTGCTTGCAAATCCAGCTTGTTATGAATCTTTAAAAAAGGCATTGCGTGTCAAAGAATTGGCAATTGAAAATATGGCAGAACAACGTAATTCCATGGTACTGATTTCATTAAAACCAGAGCCAATTAAATTAGATTTAAAAGTGTTATTAGTTGGGAATGCTAATATGTATCACACTTTGCTTACTATGGATGACGACTTTAAGAAATTGTTTAAAATAAAAGTTGAATTTGAGGAAGCAGCTCCCAAAACAAATGAAAATATTGTTAAATTGACAAAATTTATTAAGAGTTTTTGTGAGCAAGAGAATTTATTAGATTTGGACAAAGAGGCAGCTGCAAAAGTGGTTGAATTTGCATCTAAACTTTCAGGAGATAAAAGTAAAATTTCAACTCAGTTTAGTGAAATTGGCGAAATTATTGGAGAGGCTTCTACTTGGGCCAAAATTTCTAAAAGTAAAATTGTGACAAAAGAGCATGTGCAAAAAGCACTTGATGAACGTGTCAATCGTATTAAAAAATATGATGCGAAATATATTGAAATGATACAAGAAGAAACTTTGCTGATTGAAACGCAAGGTTATAAAGTAGGACAAATTAATGGTTTGACGGTCATTACAGTAGGAGATTATTCTTTCGGAAAACCAAGTAAAATTACAGCTAATACGTATATGGGAAAAAGTGGAATTGTGAATATTGAGCGAGAAATTGAAATGTCTGGTTCTTCGCATTCTAAAGGTGTTTTAATTCTTTCAGGTTATTTAGGAGAACAATTTGCACAGAAAATGCCACTTGCTTTGACAGGAAGTATTTGCTTTGAGCAATTGTATGGCGGTGTAGATGGAGATAGTGCATCTAGTACAGAAGCATATGCGATATTGTCTAGTTTGTCAGAGCTACCAATTAATCAATCTATTGCAGTAACTGGCTCTGTTAATCAAAAGGGAGAAATCCAACCAATTGGTGGTGTGAATGAAAAAATAGAAGGTTTTTACCAGATTTGCAAAATGCGTGGTTTTAATGGGGAACAAGGCGTTATTATTCCAAAGCAAAATGTTCGAAATTTGCATTTGTCAGACGATATTATTGAGTCTGTAAAACATGGAAAGTTCCATGTTTATGCTGTGGGAACAATTGATGAGGGAATTGAAATATTAACTGGGGTGCCAGCTGGTAAAAAATCAAGAGATGGAAGTTTTCCAAATGGTTCTGTGAATTATTTAGCATTAGAGAAATTGAAGAAATATTCAAAAGCAGCAAGCAATATCGAAAGATAAGGAGGTTCTTGATAAATGGATATTAAGCTAACAAAAGAAGAACACAAATTAATGATACATTATAAAAACGAAAAGTTTTATTCGATTAATCAGTTATTGAGTAATGACATTGAAAAGGAAAATCCTGCGGAGTATACAAAAGAGAATGTGCAAGAAAATCTTGAGTTAATTCAAAAAATTTATGAAATAATGGTTAGGATTTTTTATCATGAACCAGAGTTAGAAAAGAAATCTTTTTATAAAGCAACAAGTATGGCTGAGATTGATAAACTCAAAAATATTTCAGAAGTGAATTTATTTTTTATGGCTAAATTAGAATGTTCAAAAGCAGAAGAAGATTTGGTTACTATTTTAAATCGACCAGCATTGTTACAAATTGAACTAGCAGATGATATTCCAACAATATTGATAGAAGAGGATGGAACAGTTCTAATTTCTCCTTTTACGAAAATAGATTTGATAGAAGAATTAGAAGATGGTAATGAAGATAGAAAAAATTATAAAATAGTACTGAGCAAACAGCAAAGTATGGATTTGAAAGAACCGAATAAAACGGAATTATTAGAAAGTATTTTAAAAAATACAAATTCTGTTTTTGAAAAAATAAAAGCTTGTTTAGAGATTGACGAAGAAAATTCAGTTAATTATGAAAATATAAGAAAATTAGAACAACTACTAGCTAAACACAATTTTGCAATGGAACAGGAAAATTATGAAGCAGATACGACAGAGGAGGAACGCCAAAGTGATTTAGATAATATTGCTAGAATTAACTCTGAACTGACTTCTTTAAAAGATATAGTTGCTAAAAGTTTCAATGATAAATTGCAAAATATGCAGTTTATTACAGAGTGGAAAAATGATGTGGGTATATATTTAAAAAATGAGTTTGCACAAATGATTGCTAAATATGATGGAACAATTCTAGTGGAAAAGAATGTGGAAGAAAAAGAGGAGAAAACTTATCAGCCAACTGGAAATGAAAAAATTGATGAGGTGAAAGCAGATTGTTTAGAAAATGTTGCAGTTGTAAATACTTTGCTAAAAAACATCAAAGAATTAATTTCAAAACAACAAAATCATGCGAGAATTGCAGAAGCTTTGGACTCAAATTACAAAGCTTTGAATAATGCTTTTGAGATGAAAAATTATGCAGAAGAATTGGATTCTTTGGTGAGAGCCATTTCGGATAAAGTGGACCATATAACTGACGAAAAGGCGGAAGAATTAGAGAAGATTTCGAAAGTTAATTTGCAAGTGAGCATTTTGCTGAATTATTTGAATAATGCAAAATCGGCGGTTAGCAAAAAGATTAATCGTTTTGATGAAATGAATATTATAGAAGAAAATGAATTGAAAAAAGAAATTGCAGAAACAATTAAAAATATTCGTTGTGAAGCAGAGCTAAAAAAATTAAATGACGATGTAGATATTATTGAAGATAAGAGTAATATTAAAAAGTTTTTTGGAAAATTTACAGGGCGCGATAAACTAGATAAAACCATGCTTGACCAAATTAAAGTAAGGCAGACAGCCATTCGTAAGAATTTTAGAAATAAAATGCCACTGGCTTATAATTATAGTATTCATGAATTGATTGCTGAGATTGAAATGTTTATTAAAGAAAATAAAGATGACGAATTGGTGCTAGAAGATGTTAGTCTTTTGAGAAAAATCAAAGATACTTTGAAGAAGAATTTTGTGATTTTGGATAGTAAAGTCATTAGTATTATGGACCAAAAGACAGGAAAAAATTTGCCAGTTGCTTCCAAAAAAGTAAGCAAAAAAGAATTAATTGAAATTGATACATATCGTTTTTTGAATCGCTATGGTTATGACAAATCTTATGATAAAAAAGAGCCAGATTATCCAGATACAATGGCAAGTGAGATAAAAAGAATTATAGATTATATTAAAAGTAGTGATGTTTTGTAAAGGACTGTAAAAAAACGATATATTGCGAGCGAACTTTTGTGCTTCCAAAAAGTTCGTTCGCTTTTTCTTTAATAAAGATAGGTTTTTTTACAATCCTCTTTTATAATTATAAATTTAGAATGGTAGAAATATCTTTATCGCCCCTTCCTGATAAATTAACAATCAGACAATCATTTTTATCATATTTTTTTGCAATTTTAATTGCATAGGCAAGTGCATGACTACTTTCTAATGCTGGAATAATGCCTTGTTCTGAAGTCACTATTTTGAATGCTTCAATAGCTTCTGCATCAGTAATGCTATCATATTTTACACGGTGAAGAAGAAATGTTTGGACCAGTTTTACAAATTGTTAGTTTCAAGACACTCAAAGAAGCGATTGAACTTGCAAACGATATTATATATGGATTAGGTGGATTTGTGAATAGACTTTCTTTCTAAGGAAAACTTAAAAAAATATTTATGCAAGTCAATATTTAGAATTAGATGTTTGCTTTTTTATGGATGACGTCATTGCTGAACTGCTAAAATATTTCAGAGAACAAAGCGATTATGCTTTAGATAGTTATTAGAAAATATCGAAAAATGGTTTGAGAAAATTTTAGATTGATGAAAAGATAATGAGCAGGGCTGAATTATGCAAATTCAGCCCTGCTCATTATCTTTTTTAATTTTTGCTGCTAACAGATAACAGAATTTATGCTCCCGAACGAACAAATTCTGCTGAATACAGGTTCCCATCATGCTCAATATACAGAATAACTTTATCGATATAAGTTTGTCTTTCCTGGTTCTGTTCCTGACGGTAATAGTATTCACCAACCGTTGCCGTCTCATAACATTTTTCAGAAGCAATCAGACTGCCTTCGTAGTCATAAAAGTCAATCTGATAAAGACCTTTTGATGTAAATTTCACATCCTCTCCAACTTCGTGTGCAGTTTCATTTAACATAAACAAAAACTGCCCTTGAGCCTCAGGTCCCACCACATAATTGGGCGTGCAGCATATTGTGACTCCTTCTTTAGTTTCAACAACATTAGAAGTATATAACTTTTCTTTGTTGTTAGAAACATAAGTGAGCGGTGTTGCTGTTGCAGACTTCGTTTCCTGTTCCTGTTTGTTCGAATTCGAATTTGCATTAGCACCACCACAAGCGGATAGCGCAAACATGCAGCACACAAAAACTACAGCTAAAAAAATTTTTTTCATCTTTTTTTCCTCCTTCTTATTTTTGATGAAAGATTTTACTGAAAACACTAAAAGGAAAGAGGTTGCCCTCTCACATTAGTGACCAGGGTTAACAACATGAACATATGCCCATATCACTTTTATTATAACATATTATGTGAAGTCTGTCAACTTTTTGATTGTTAGAGCGTCCGCTTCTTTCAAGACCTTTTCGCATTTTTCTACTTTTTCATATTTCAAAATAAAAAATAAGCCGACTAAATCGACTTATATATGTGATATTACTTTTCACTTTGGTTTCCTTCAAACTCAATTTTTTCAATACTTTTAAGCAGTTCGACGAAAACGCATCGTTGGAGCCAATAGGCGGAATCGGACCGCCGACCTACAGGTTACGAATCTGTTGCTCTACCAACTGAGCTATATTGGCATATTTTTCATATAATATATTATAACTGAATCTTATCCTTTTTGTCAATAAAATTTTAAATTAATTTAGAAAACAAATTCTGTATTGACTAATCTAGCAAATTTTTATATAATATAAAAAACTATAAAAGAGGAAAGAATGATGTTTAAGAAACTTCTTACTTTTATTATGCTAATATTTATCATACTTGGATTAGGAATTGGTATTTATTTTTCATTTCATTCAAACGAGAAAAATAGCGCAAAAATGTCAAAGATAGATACTGTTCTTGAAGATGTTCAAACGAAACAAGTTGGCGTTGAGGAATTTTTTACTTATGGAAAGGCCTTTAATTTCTCTGGTGTTTTGTCTGGCATTTCAAAAGATAATTTTGAAAGTGTAAAGTTATATTTAACAAATGGTGATGGTTTTGAAAAAACATATCCGCTTTTAGGAACTTTTGAAGAAGGAAATTTGGTTGTTACGACAACGGAGCAAATCAATCAGGGCTGTATTCTGGATGATTTGGGAAAAGGAGAATATGTTGTTTTAATAAGACTAAAATTGAACAATAGTGTAAATCCAAAATATTATTCATTGAGAAATCAGTCATCCTTTGGAAAAATAGAATATTACACAATTACGAAAGAAAACCAAAACAAAAAAGTAGAAATTGACTTTCAAAATAAAATTCTAAAAGAGCAGAATTTTTCTTATTTAAGTGTAAATGTGACAGAAGCACAAATGCCAGAGAATGTTTATGATATTGTACTAGATAGTGGGCATGGCGGAAAAGATATAGGAGAAAAATCAGGTAGTGATACAGAAGCAGATATTGCGTTAGCTATTTCGATGTTGTTAAAAGATCGATTAGAAGTAAATGGATTGAAAGTGAAATTAACAAGAGATGATATTAATTCAGCAGATTATACGTCAACAAATATGTATGATGCTAATGGCAGAATTACGACTGCTTGTAGTTCCAAAGCAAAATTGATGTTATCATTTCATTTGAATAATGGAAATAGTGGTTTGAAAGGTTTGGAAGTGTATAGTCCATGTAAATCAAATTTGGATTTTGCACAAAATATGGCAAATAAAATTGTGACTTATACAGATTTAGAATTTTCTAATAACAATTCTTTTAAAAAGGGTGAAGGGGTATATGTTAGAAATTTTACACAAAGTGTAATGAATGAATATATCAATACAGCTAATAAAAAAGGTTATGCACCATACAATATAACATTGGATACACCATATTTGTATACAATTCGCGAAGTTGGTGGAATTGCCACAAATGCTTATGTAGACGGTAGAAATAAAAGTTATGCGGCTAATCAATATTGGAATTCAAATCAGGGAATTGAGTGTTATCAAATTGAAATGGGATATATTAAAAATGATTTAGAAATTATAAAAACACAAATGGAGCAAATGGTTACTGCAATTTCTGAGGCAGTTATGGAAAGTTTGTAGAATTGTTAAAAAGTAGGTGATAAATTGAAAATTATAGATAGAATAAATGATTGGATTGATGATAAAAAAGCAAAAAGATTGCAAAGAATATTGATAAAAACAAATAATGAAGAGCAAATTGTAAGTGCTTTGCCAGCGGATAAAGATAATTCGAAAGTGGATATTCATAAAATTGTGAAAAGTATGAAAGATCCTAAAACAAAATTAGAAGTAGTTAGTGGTAATGTAGAAGAGATGATTGAACAAGATGTGGTAAGAGATACTTTAATTCATTTACCAGATAAGAGTGTTGAAACTGTTTTAAAAGAAAATGAAGAAAAGTTCGCGAAATATATGAAAATGAAAAATGCTATTCAAGCCATTAAGAGTAATGAAAGAAAATTAAATTTAACAGAAGAATATCTTAGAACTTTGAATGATATTGATTTAGTAGAAATATTTGCAACAATGAAACCAGAACAAGATAGGAAAAGGCAAGATTTATTAGAGCAAAGAAAAGTGAGAATTATTACTCAAAAGATTGTGGAACATGTAAAAAAGCATGGAGCAGTTTGGCATATTTGTGAATTGACAGAAAGTTTGAAAAATAGAGCGAAGTTATCTGTACTAAACTTATGCTTAGGAGAAATTTCTGATCCTAATGTGAGAGTGAAATTTGTTGGGGATTTATTACGTGTGACAGAAATTAGTTGTAGGAAGAAAAATATGATTGTAAAAGAATGTAAAAATCAAAATCTATTAACAGGAGAAGACGAAAGAAGAATAAGGACACAATTGTTAGCTGATAAAGCAAGACGAGAACGGATATAGAGAGGAAAAATAAAGGAGGAAAATAATGAGTAACAAAGTAAAACCGAGAACACTAGCAGGAACGCTAGAGTTATTGCCAAATGACCAAATTCTGTTTAATGAAATGGTAGATAAAATAAGAAAAGCATACGAAAGTTTTGGGTTTTTGCCATTAGACACACCAATTATTGAGCTGTCTGAAATTTTACTTGCCAAAGCTGGTGGTGAAACAGAAAAACAAATTTATCGTTTTGATAAAGGAGATAATGATTTGTCACTTAGATTTGACTTGACAGTTCCTTTTGCGAAATATGTTGCAAAAAATCAAAATGAACTTGCATTTCCATTTAAAAGATATCAAATTGGAAAAGTTTATCGTGGTGAGAGACCACAAAAATGTAGATTTCGTGAGTTCTATCAATGTGATGTTGATGTAATTGCGGATCAACTTGATATTATTCATGATGCAGAAATGGTAAATGTGATTTATGAAGTCTTTAAATCTCTAGATTTGGCAAAGTTTACGATTTGTATTAATAATCGAAAAGTTTTAAATGGACTTTTTGAAGATTTAGAAATTTCTAATCAAAAAGTAGAAGTTATGAGAATTATCGACAAAATTGACAAAATTGGTGAAGCAGCTATGCGTGAAGAACTTGCAAAATTGGAAATTGTAGAAAGTAAAATTGATAAAATTTGCGAATTTATTTTAATTACAGGTTCTACTAGTGAAAAAATAGAAAAGTTAAAATTAATACAAATAAAGAATAAAACATTTAATGAAGGATTAACAGAACTTGAAAAAATAGCAAAATATGTAAAACAATTTGAAATTCCAGAAGAGAATTTTAGAATTGATTTAAAAATTGCAAGAGGTTTAGATTATTATACTGGAACAGTATACGAAACGTTTTTTGACGAATATCGAAATTTAGGAAGTGTATGTTCTGGTGGAAGATATGATAATTTGACAGAGTATTATACAGAGAGAAATTTTCAAGGAGTAGGAATTTCCATTGGATTGACCAGATTGTTTTCACAATTAAAAGAAATGGAACTGTTGAAAGAAAATGCAGTTTCAATTGCAAAAGTTCTAGTTATCCCAATGGATGAAAATTGTAGTGGATTTGCGCTAAAAATTGCGAAGTTTCTACGTCAAAATAATGTCAATACAGAAACATATTCGAACTTTCACAAGGATATGAAAGCAAAATTAAAATATGCGGATAAATTAAATATTCCATATGTGTGTATTATTGGAGAAGAAGAGATGCAACAAGATGTTGTTATGCTAAAAAATATGAATGAAAAAACACAAGAAAAAGTAAAACTAGAAGAAATTTTACAAAATATAAGATAATGGGATTTGTAGAGGTATTTATTTGGCAATAAATATCTCTACAAAAATTTTGCCATATTCTGGACTATTGGTAACAGCAATTCCTGTATAGTTAAAATCTTGACTTAAAATATTGCCTTTATGTGCCTCAGAATTCATTAAAGTTTCAATAGCACTTTGTGCGTTTAAATTTCTGGCAATATTTTCACTAGCTTTATGGTAAGTGATTTCATTACTATGAAGCATTTCAAAAATTGTGCCATAACTTGGAGATGTATGAGCAAAATATTTATTTTCTACAATATCGTTTGCTTTAAGCCTTGCAATATTGAGTAGTTTTTCATCAAGTTCAAATTCTGGCAAATTATTTTCTATGCGTTTATTATTGATTAAATTGAAAAAGATTTGTTCTTCTTGAGAAAGCAAAGTTTCATTTTGATTCTCATTTTCATTTTGATTTTCAACCCCAGAACTACCTTCTACATAATCAGCAAAAACAGCACCAACTAGATTATTTTCTGTTTTAATAAGATACCAATTATCGATTTTTGCATAAATATGTATGATATCTCCTTTTGAAAGCAATCCAATTTGAGTATTTTTGGTGCTTAAACCAGAACGAATTTTTAAACTTTCGGCTGTGACTGTTCCCATAGTAAATGGATATTCTATGTTAGGTTGTTCTTTTTTTTCATTTCCAAGTGAAAAAGAAATACGAGAAATAACAAAAATAAGACTTCCCAAAATACTAATTACAATCATCCAAAACTTTTTCATGAGTAAACCTCCTTATTTTAAAAGAATTCTACCCAAGAAAAAAAATAAATATACCTACCATAAAAATAATAGATATATTTATCATGCAAAATTTTTTAATAAATTACAGAAGTTTGAATGAAATTTTCGTTAGGTGCAGGTACAATGCAATTTTCAGGCTGATTAGCTTTTTCAATTTCAGAAACATGAATACAAGGAATTTCACCTAAATAATTTCCTTTTTCAATGGTTCCAGTAAGTTTAACCCATTCATATTCTGGATAATCCATAGCATTTTGTAGACTACATAAAAATCCTACAATAACTGTTTGGTTTGTGTTTTCAAGCCTCATATCACGCGCAAGAATAAATTGATTATCTTCTAATTCTGAAACACGATAAACATAGCCAGTATAACAAATTTTTTGGCCAAGATATGTATCTAAATTTTCATGCACTTCTTTTAAAACATTGGTATAATTTTCATCTGTCAAATAGGCGATTTCTCCAGAAGGAACACAATTAAAATTTGAAGTTTCATATTCATGATTACTACTATACATTTTAAAAATTCCAGCTCCAGCAAGTGCTACACAAAAAATAGCCATCATACCCAAAATCCACTTAAAAATTTTAGTTCTACTTAACTTAACATTAAAAATAAACATAATTACCATCCTTTTTGATTAATTTTTTGTTTAATTTTATGCATGGACATAAAAAATATGAGAAAAATTCAAAAAAATCTTGCAACTTAACTCAAAATGATATATAGTAATCGATAGGTGATTTAAATTGGGTAGTAATATTGTAAAATATTTATTTATTATAATTGTAATTGGTTTGGTTGGTTTTGGTACTTACAAAATGGCTAAAAATACAGAGAAAGAAATACCAGAAAATCTTGACCAAACCTCTACAGTCAATACCATTCAAACAGATTTAAGACTTGCTATTTGCGGGTTTGATACGATGAATCCAATTCTTAGCAATAATCGAAATGTGCAAGAAATTAGTAAAATTATTTATGAGCCGTTAGTTACTTTAAATGATGCTTATAAACTAGAATATTGTTTAGCAGAAGAAATTGCAAAAACAGATGAATTAAACTATATCATAAAAATAAAAAAAGGTATTTTGTGGCAAGATGGCACAAAATTTACGGCCAATGATGTGAAGTTTACGATTGATTGTATTAAAAGAGCAGGAGAACATGGAGCAAGTAGTGTTTACGAAAGTAATTTAGCTGCCATTACAGAGGCATGGGCAATTGATGAAGAAACTTTGAAAATTACAATTTCAGAACCAATTGATTTTTTTGAGTACAATTTAACATTTCCAATTATGTCTGAAAAATATTATGCGAATGAAGATTTTTATGTTTCAGAGAAAAATAATCAACCAATAGGAACAGGTATGTTTAAAATTATGAGTGTTGATTCAAATATCATCAAATTGGCTAAAAGTGATACGTATTGGAATTCTGAGAAAAATCCAATGGCAAATGAAATTAATATTAATTTATATGCTTCAGCAGGAGAACTTTATAATGCTTTTAAAAATGGTGAAATTGATATTGTAGATGTTAAAACCAATAATGTAGAAGAATTTATTGGTTCGATTGGTTATAAGAAAATAGAATATAAATCAAGAGACTATGATTTTTTGACTTTGAATACGCAAAATGAAGTTTTATCAAGTTCAGCAGTAAGAAAAGCAATCAGTAAAATGCTTGATAAAAATAATATTGTGGCAAGTTGTTTAGGCTCTGGTTATATTGCTTCAAATTTTAGTTTAGATATGGGAAATTGGCTTTATACAAGAGATGTTTCTGTGGAAGTAAACACAGAAGAGGCAAGCCAGATTTTGCAAAATGATGGTTGGGAATATAAAAATAATCGTTGGACTAAAAGAGTAGATAAAAGAACAATGGATTTAGCTTTTTCGATTACAGTCAATGGAAGTGATACAGTAAAGGTTGCAGTGGCTGAAAATATCAAAAATCAATTGGCTAATATGGGAATTCATGTAACTGTTAGGCAATTAAATCGTGAGGCTTATTTTGCAAGTTTAGAAAGTAAAAATTTTGATGTTATTTTAACAGGAATCACATGTGGTTATTCTCCAAGTTTGAGGACTTTTTTTGGAACTAACAATTTAGCAAACTATACCAAAGATGAAGTGACAGAAATCATGAATGTGGTTTCTAATACATCAGACGAAAATCAATTATACGAAAATTATAATAAATTGTATGACATTTATTTAGAAGAAGTGCCATATATTGGTTTGTATCGCAATACAGATGTAGTTATTTATAATCAAAGTTTAGTAGGAAATATTAAAGCAAATGCGTTTAATTTGTATTATAATATTGAAAAGTGGTACAGACAATAATTGCCCTTTGATGTCGTTAAAATTTATTGAAAAAGCAACGGAGCATACATGTGTATGTGACTGCATTTTCAATAAATTTTGCCTAGTCAAATAACAATTATTAGATAATTAAAAAAATTTAAAAAAGGTATTGACAAATTTTTAATTAAAGATATAATAAAACAAACAGAAGTTTTAACAAACAAATATTTGAAGGAGGGAATAAAGAATGTCAGATAATGCAGAAAAAAGAAAGGCATTAGATGCCGCAATGAGTCAAATAGAAAAACAATTTGGTAAAGGTTCAGTCATGAAATTGGGTGAATATAAAGCTATGGAAATAGAGGCAATTCCAACAGGAGCTTTAGGATTAGATGTTGCATTAGGAATTGGAGGTGTGCCAAGAGGAAGAATTATCGAAGTATATGGACCAGAGTCTTCTGGTAAAACAACACTTGCTTTGCATATTATTGCAGAAGCACAAAAAACAGGAGGAGAAGCAGCTTTTGTGGATGCTGAACATGCCTTAGATCCAGTATATGCGAAAAAAATTGGTGTGAATATTGATGAATTGATTGTTTCACAACCAGATACAGGAGAGCAAGCACTAGAAATTACAGAGGCATTGGTAAGAAGTGGGGCACTAGATGTTATTGTTGTGGATTCTGTTGCAGCACTTGTGCCAAAAGCCGAAATTGATGGTGACATGGGTGATTCACACATGGGATTACAGGCAAGGTTAATGTCTCAGGCCTTGAGAAAGTTAGCAGGTGCTGTGAATAAAACGAAAACGGTAATTATTTTTATCAATCAATTAAGAGAAAAAATTGGTGTCATGTTTGGAAATCCAGAAACAACAACTGGTGGTAGAGCTTTAAAATTCTATGCTTCGGTTAGAATGGATATTCGAAAGATTGAAAATATCAAACAAGATGGACAAGTTATGGGAAATAGAGCAAGAGTAAAAATTGTGAAAAACAAGGTGGCTCCACCATTTAGAGAAGCAGAATTTGATATTATGTATGGAGAAGGAATTTCAAAAGCAAGTAATATTTTGGATATGGCTGTTAATTTGAATATTATTGAGAAAGCAGGTTCTTGGTTTAGCTATAATGGAGAAAAATTGAAGCAAGGTCGCGAAAATGTAAAACAATATATGATTGAAAATCCAGAATTTATGGCAGAAATTGAGAAAAAGGTAAGAGATAATTTTGCAAAAGCTTTTGAGAATGCTTTAGGAGAAGAGGAAGTGCAAAAAGATGAACTAGAAGAAGTTGAGGAATAAGAAATGGAAATAGATTTGCAAAAAGAGTTTAATTCTTTAAATGAAAAATCTTCTTTAGAGGAATTACAAGAATATGCAAGAAAAATGATTATAGCAAGAGGTTTTGAGGAGGAGACTCCTCAAGATATCTTGATGCTTTTGACAGAAGAACTGGGAGAATTGGCGAGAGAAGTTCGCAAAACAACAAGCGTGAAGTTGGACAAGAATACAGATAGAACACCTAATTTGGGCAATGAAATTGCAGATGTTTTTAATTATTTATTGGCTTTATGTATAGCAAATAACATTGATTTATTTGAAGTTTTTAAAAAGAAAGAAGAAATCAATTTAAAAAGAGAATGGAAGTAGATTTATGGACTATATGGAGAATTTTGAAGAAGCTGAAAAAATAGATAAATTGAGAAGTAAAATGCTAAAATATATTTTATATAAAAAAAGAACAGAACAAGAAATCAGACAAAAGTTTTGTAAAGAAGATGAAAATGCTATGGAAGATGCAATTGAGTATTTTAAAGAATTAAATTATAT
>CATLEX010000013.1 GCA_949927455.1 uncultured Clostridia bacterium | reverse complement strand
TTTGAGTACCTTACATCATTCACTTTTCTTCACGTTTTTCCTCTTTTAGTCGATGTTCACAATCAATTAATCTCATTTCAAAAGTCTGTTTTGACGTTTTGATAATATTATCTAATATTAATCCAGAAAAAAGTGACTGAAGTGTACACACAAAAAGTAGCATACTCACAATAATGGATGGCACTTTAACTTCTCCTGTTTGGAAAAGTGCCATAACGGCTGGCACAAAGAAAAGCAAGCCCAAAATCGCCATCATTCCTGCAATAATTGAGAAAAAGCTAAGTGGTTTATAATTTTTGTAAAGTGAGAATATGGTTTGAATAACTTTGACACCATCTGAAATTGTATTTAATTTTGATTCGCTTCCGTTCTGGTCTGTCACGATATTCAATAATTACATTTTTGATTTTCAAATTTTTATCTAAGCTATGAATAGTCATTTCGTTTTCTAATTCAAACCCTTTTGACATTACAGGAAAAGTTTTTACAAAGCGATAACTAAATGCTCTATAACCAGTCATAACATCACGAATATCGCCATTGTATATTGTATTAATCAATACACGAGTTAGTACATTTCCAAATCCATGAAAACGGCGCTTGTTTTCTGTAAAATAAGTAGAAGAAAGCCTGTCCCCAATCACCATATCTACATTTTCATTTAACACGCAATCAATCATTTCACGTGCATTTTCTGCAGGATAAGTATCATCTCCATCTACTAGGATATAACTTTCTGCATCTATTTCACGAAACATGGTTCTAATGACATTTCCCTTTCCTTGTTTGGTTTCACTTCTTACAATTGCTCCTGCTTTTTTTGCTATTTCGGCAGTTTTATCTTTTGAATTGTTGTCATACACATAAATTTTAGCTTCTGGAAGCTCTTTTGTAAAATCTTCAATTACTTTTTGAATTGTTTTTTCTTCATTGTAACATGGTATTAGAACTGCTATTTTATCCATTTTTTTCTTCCTTTCTTTTTTCTAAATTATTTATCGTAAAGCCAACTAAAATTGGCAAGCACGTAAATTCAAAAAATATATATCGATATTCTGTGTTAAGTGGTCCCAAACATACAGTAAATAAATATACCAAAATGGGCAAAAATGAAAAACTAAGTTCGTATCGTTTTTGGTACAAGTTAAAAGCCAATAATGCCAAAATGATCCACAAAACAAATCCCGTACTAAATAACAACCCAACTATCGGAACATTTTGCATATTCATAAATTTCTCTGCCAAATTTACAAAATAGCTTTCATAAATTGGTTTTGTTTCAATTTCTAAATCATTCGGACAAATGCCTGTCCACAAACTAATTCGATTTTCTTCTGGATCAAAATAGCCAGATGTCATACATAAAAATCCATCAATATATGAAGCCAAATAACGAGGCATTAAACGAAACCATAATGCAATAAATTCACCTTTATGCTCAACAAAATACGTTGTATTTACAAAGCATTTGATGGGGTTTGCTAAAAACGGTTGATAACTTTCGTAAAAATTTTTACTCTTAAAGAAACTACAAATTTCGTTTTTATCTTCTTCTGAAACTGTCTCTTTGTAATCTACCATCACACGTGCTATTTGTTGTAATGGCACAGAAAACAGCTCAATTTCACCAGCCATTCCTCTCGCATTTGTATGCGGTACCTGAAGTCCATGCGTAATGATAAAATTAATAGCCAAGACTAGCAACACACTTCCAAACAGCAAGCCAGCAATTTTTAGTCGATAACCTTTTTGGTACATCACAAGAAATGGCGTTACCAAAATTAGCATGTACATGGCATTATTTCTAAATAACGATGTTATCACAGTTACCAAGGCAAACAACGCAATTTTCATTTTGCTCTGAAACACATTGTTTGCATTCGTCATTAATTCTATTAATACAATTAACAAAAGTACCATCATCCCCGAGAAAATTGTATCTTTTCCCATCGTAATACTCATCATTGGAAATGTTGGACAAAATGCAAAATACAGCAAAGTTACAAATCTAACGCCAAAAGGCATTTCTTTTTTCGCCATATACCAAATACTAATTGAAAAAATGCTTGCCATCAAACTCATCTGAACTACACTGTAAACGGCAACTCCTGCATTTAGCGAATGAAATAAGTCATTTCCTATCTTCATGCACACTTGAATTAACCCTGTATGCAAAACTGGATGCCAAGTTGTAAGTTTCTCAATTCCCAAGGCTTGCTGAATTTGGTAAATAGAATCATATGTTGCAATTCCTGGAAATTCTTTCAATAAATAGGGTAGCCAACAAACAAATAAAATTGCTGTTACAACCAAAATACTTTTTCGGTTAGTTGTAAAAACTCCTATTTCTTCTTTGATTTCTGTTTTACGCCACTTACAAAGCTTTGAAAAGCCAACAGCAATGACACTATAATAAGTAAAACTTAGTCCAATGAATTTTATCATAGAAATCCAAAAATACGAAAATAAAACTTCTAGCCCTAAGTAAAATACAATGTTTTCTCCCAAAATTTGGAAAAACGAAAATACAATCGCAAGCACCGCAGAAGTAATCATCAGTCTTTTTTCTTTCAACGCAAAAGCTTTGCTCATTAATACAAACAAACATCCAAATAAAATTATCCACGTTACATGATTGCCTGAAAAATTTCCCACCAAAGCAGGAGAACTAGCAAACAACTTAACTTTTTCGTGATAATCCTGCGCCTGTAACATATGTACAAAATCTTGTCCTTGCTCAAGATGCATACTAAAACTCATAACTCCCCATAATGCCAAAATTGCAATACTGATTATTCTAAGTACTTTTTTCATGCTAATTCTCCTTCTTTTTAAATATCCATAGCTTACTAAAAATAAAATTCAAAATAATGACAATCACATTTGAAATAATTTTCATAAAAGCAGAATTTAATCCAAATTTACCTATCATTACATTCAAAAATATAGTCTCTATTACTAAAGTAGCTATTCTTGCTCCTAAAAAAGATAAAATCTCTCGTATTAAATCTTTTATATTCTTAGCTTTTGAATAAAATACCCATAATTTATTCGTAATATAAGCAAATATCACAGCCACAATCCAAGCAATTACATTACTTATTGTTATAGATAATTTTGCTCCACTATGAAAAATCTCAAAAACAATAATATTAACAATTGTTGATAATGCACCAAATACCAAATAACGCATGCCTTCTTGATGAGCTTCGTACCAATCTGCCAATTTCCCCAATTTCATTTTTCTTAAAATCTGCAAACAAAATGCTTCTAATTGATCAATCATTTTTTCTCCTTACATTATGATTTAATCGTAAAATTACAATCTTCACATGAAAAATTTTTGTTATAATATGGGTCACCTTTTTGTAAAAATGCTTTCCATTTTTCCTGAAAATTCTTTTTTTCCTGCTCAAATCTTGCTTTTTTCTCTGGCGTATCCTCTAATCCACGCGTTTTCGATTCACTATGAATTAATTCCACATAAGGATTATACACTACCCTGTAACCTTTTTCAAGTATTTTTAGACAAAAATCCACATCATTAAACGCAACCTTAAATAAATCCTCATCCATACCGCCTATTTCTTCATAAATTTCGCGTCTTGCAAACAAGCATGCACCAGTTAGTGCTGCTACATTTCGTGTGGCAGCTTCTCTGGCATAATAACCATGCTTGCCAAATGGTAAATTAACCAACAAATTAGCAGCCATTCCTTGAATTCCAATCGCAATTCCAGCATGTTGAATAGATTTATCTGGATAATACAATCTTCCTCCAACTGCCCCAATTTCCTTATTTTGCGCATACCCAATTAGTAACTCTAACCAATTTTTCGTCAAAATTTGTGTGTCATTATTCAGTTGCAAAATAAAATCTCCAGTAGTATTTTTCACCCCAAAATTGATTAATTTCGAATAATTAAATTCTTTTTCTTGACACATAAGCACTTTTATTTTAGGATTTTCTTGTAGTTTTTTGTAATACTCAAATGTTTTTGGGTTTTCACTATTATTTTCAATTATCAAAATTTCATAATTTTCATAGGTAGAATTTTTTAAAATAGAAGTAATACATTTTTTCAAAGTTCTCTGATTGTCTTTATTGGGAATTAGAATAGAAACTTTTGGTGTCCCTTTTATCTCGAATTTTATTTGATAAATTCCAGGTACTTCTTCTGGATTTTCCACTTTTGCTTTTTTATGAATTCTGTTCAAATGTTCTTCTACGGCTCTCAAACCTGCTTCATAAGCATATAACTTACTTTGCGCAACATTTGCAGTAGAATTTTTTGTTGTTCTCCAATGATATAAAATTTTTGAAATATGAACAATTTTGGTTGTATTTTCTGTCGCCCTTAATAGATAATCAAAATCTTGCGCTCCATCAAAACGACTATCTAGCATTCCAATCCTTTTCACCAACTCTTTTTTCAATACAACCAAATGAGTGATATAGTTATTACATTCTAACGTCTCTGGCGAAAAATCAGGTTTAAAATATGGCTCAAAACGATTTCCCTTTTCATCCATTTTATCTTCATCTGAATAGATTAGCTCTACATCTGAATTTTTATTTATTTCCTTCACCACTTCATACAATGCAAATCGTGGCAAACAATCATCATGATCTAAAAATGCAATAAAATCTCCTGTTACCATTTTGAGTGCTTCATTAGTATTTTCCGAAATACCTTTATTGCCATCTAAAAACTGATATTTGATTTTGCTGTTACGACTACATAATGCAAATATGGTATCATTTTTCTCCTCACTACCATCTGCTAAACAAAGTTCCCAATTGCTATACGTCTGTAACAATAAGGAATTCAGCAATTCCAAAAATAAATTCTCATCTGGATTATACATTGGAACTACTATACTAATCTTAGGCTGAAGTGCAAATTTATCACCTTTTTGTAATTCTAATTCTGTCTCATTTGGTTCATTTTGCAAAATCCAATTTTGGTACAATTCCTGATTTGATTTCCTATTTCTTTTATCTAATTTTATCATTCTATTCATCATTTTTTTTATGGTTTTCAAAATCCCATATCTTTTCAAATGATAAAAAATTCTTTGCAATTTATATTTCATATTTTCTCCCTAAATTTTATTTATCGTGATTAATTCTAACACGTTTCATGTGATAAACTTCCGTATCTAAACTCAGATTAATATTATAATATGGGTCACCTTCATCCAAAAAATTCTGCCATCTTTCTTTAAAAGTATTAATTTCTCCCTGAAATCTTTTGATTTTCTCAGGCGTATTTTCCTCGCCTCTACTTTTAGACTCATAATGCACAAATTCCACATAAGGATTATACACAATCAAATAGCCTTTTTCACGAATTTTCAAACAAAAATCCACATCATTAAATGCAACTGCCAATTTCTCATCCATGTAGCCCACTTCTTCATACATACTTTTTGGTGTCATAATACACGCTGCTGTTACAGCACTCAAATTCTGAATCATACTTTCTTGTGCAAAATATCCATGTCCCTCTTTTGGAATACTTTTAAAACGATTTCCCGCAACTCCACCAAGACCAACAATAATTCCAGCATGCTGAATAGTCTCATCTGGATAATATAATTTCACACCAACTGCTCCCACATCTTCTCTTTGCACAAATCCTAACATTATTTCCAACCAATTTGGTGTTAGCAATTCAGTATCATTATTAAGCTGAATCACATATTCTCCAGAACAATTTTGAACTCCAAAATTAATAATTCCTGAATAATTAAAACCTGTTTTTGAATATTTTACAACTTTAATTTTTTCATTTTTTTCAAGTTCTTCATAATAAGCAAAAATTTCTTCTGTTTCACTATTATTTTCTACAATTACAATTTCATAATTTACGTATGTAGTTTTTGTAAGGATAGAGTTAAGGCAAATCTCCAAAATTTCCTTTCCATCCTTATTTGGAATGACAATCGAAACTTTTGGATTGCCCTTTACTTCATAATCTACACGATAAATTCCTGGTATAGCACCATTCGAGACTTTTCCTACCAAACCAATTCTTTTTAAATGTGCTTCCAACCCCTTAATTCCATTATCAAATGCGTAATTTTTCGCTCCACTATTTTCCATTGCTGTAGAATTTTTATGCACACGCCAATGATATAAAATACGTGGAATATGCTTAATATTCTCTGGTTTTACAATCTCTGACATTCTAAGAAAAATATCATAATCTTGCGCTCCATCAAATTCAGACTGAAAACCTCCAAGTTTTTCCATTAATTCCTTTTTAAAAACGCTAAAGTGACAAATGTAGTTTTGGCATCTTAAAGTATCTGGTGAAAATTTAGGTTTGAAATAGGCATCAAAACGATTTCCATTTTGGTCAATTTTATCTTCATCAGAATAGACAAATTCCACATTTGGATTTTCATTAATCATTTTTACCACTTCATACAAAGCATATTTTGCTAACACATCATCATGATCTAAAAGTGCAATATAATCTCCAGTTGCCATTTTTATCGCTTGATTTGTATTCTCCGAAATGCCTTTATTTTCATTTAAAAATTGATATTTAATTCTTTCGTCTTTTTCTAAAATTTTATATAACTTTTCATTTTGTGTTTCACTTCCATCTGCCAAGCAAAGTTCCCAATTGCTATACGTTTGTTGTTTCACAGAATGAACTAGCTCTTTCAAAAACTTTTCTTTGGTGTGATACATCGGAACCACAATACTGATTTTGGGCATATTTTTAAATTTCTTTTTGGTCTGTGCTTTGATCTCCCAATCACGTACCTCATTACTATGTATCCAATCTCCATAGTCTCCATAATTCACATCTCGCTCACCTTTTAAAATGCGAATTAGTTTTCGTGTGCCAACATGCAAACACTTCAAAATTGTCTTGAACAAACCATATTTTTTTACATAAAATTTAATCTGATTTTTAATATGATGTGTATCAATCATACTTTCCCCCTTATTTTTTCTTTAAAAATCTCTTCACTTTTTTGGCCAATTGCCAAATTTTTGTATTCTGTTTTTTCTGAAATCTCTCTACCAAGAAATTATATCGATTTTTATAATCCTGCAACTCTTTTAAGTTTGCTTCCAAATTAATGCGTAAAATGCGCAAATCATATACATCCGTCTTGCGTTGTAAATCATCTATTTTTTGCGTGCAAACAGATTGATTTTTCGCTTCTCCACTTTCCTGATACATTCTTTCATATTCTTCCTGCATTTGTTCTACTGTTTTAAAATGATAATTTTCAAAATTACTTTTAATGATTTCATATTCTTTTTGATTATTTTTTATTTCTTCTATCTTACTTAAAATTTGCTTTGGCGAACTTCCGAACCTCTATAATCCAACCGCAATTGATCCTTTTTAATACGTTCTGCAATAGCACCAATATTGTAAGCAATTACTGGAATTTTTGCCATATAACTTTCTGTCAATGTGTATGAATATGTCTCTGGCCAAATCGGAAATAAGCAAACCAAATCGATTTGATAATCTGATAGTAACTGTGGCAATTCGCCTCTTCGATAGCTTCCATGGTACATATAATTTTGAATATTCTTTTCCAATTCTTCATCAAACGTTTTTCCAAATAAATGAATTTTTATTTTCTCATTTGTATTTTGAGCAATTAATTCTTTCAAAACTTCACTTCCTTTGTGCTTTTCCATTGCTCCCACAAAAGCGATATCAAATGTATCTTTTTGCTGTTTTTTTAATTCCACTTCATCCACTTTAGTGCCATGTTCTACGACATCAATTTTCAAATCTGGATATGCTTCTAAAAACAATTTTTTTGTATTTTCAGATGGTGCAATAATTTTATCAACTTTCTGCAACATTTGATAGCATTTTTCTCTCCATTTATCCAACACATTTTCATTAATTTTATGTTTTTCAGCAAAACACTTTTCGCAATCTTCTGGATTAATTTGACTACAAAATTTTCCATTATTCACCATATTAATCGACGGACACAATAAATATAAATCATGCAAAGTAACAATTAAATATGCACCATATTTTTTTGCTATTTCAACCATATCAAATGTTTGAAATAAAAAATGGTGACTATGTACAACATCAAACTGGAAACTCTCGAATAATTTTTCCAAAACAGTGCTATATGTTTGCTCATGAAAATTTAGTTGCCCATACATGCCAAGTTCTGTTTTAATATTATAAATCAATCTGCCAATTTTTTTTGTGTACAAATAAACCGATAATCTCGATAAATCATTTTTATCGGGACATACCACAAAACAAGCTTCTCTCTCACGCATTTTCTCAATAATGTCTTTCATATGCAAAGATGCTCCGGCCAGTCATTTCCATATTTTCTTCCCATTCATTCACAAGAAACAAAATACGTTTTTTTCCATATAATTCGCTATTAATTCTGACATTATCTTGAATATCTTTTAAAGGATTTACATGAATAAAATGGTCTGTTTTAAAAGTTCCAATAGGATGTTTTTCTTGCAATTTTGGCATATGATTTTCTATCTTTTCAAAAGACTGTGTTCCTTTATGATACACAAAAGTATTGTCACACAAAACATGAATAAATCCTCGATTTAGCGCACGATAACAAAAGTCATTTTCTTCGCCATAACCTTTTCCAAAATTTTCACTATCAAAAAAGCCTACTTCCTTTAGCACATTTCTTTTGATAAACATACAAAATCCATTCGCAGTTGTAATTTCTGGAAAGCGCTCTAAAGAACAATTTTCAATCATTTTTGCGTATTCTTCTAGCGTCATATTTTCAGGTAACTCGTTATCCATTCCAAAATTAGGTACAGAGCAAATTGTTCCATTATTGGTTAGTGGCGTAACAGTAGCAATGTATTCATTTTTGTAAGCACAACAAATCATTTTTTCTAGCCAATTCTCTGTTACTTCTGTATCACTATTGAGTAAAACCACATCATTTTCACAATAATTCATACCACGATTAACTGTCTTCACAAAACCTAAATTTTCTTCATTTTCTAACACAACAATATTTTTATCTGGATTTTCCTGCACACTTTTTTTTAAGAATGGCAAAATTCGCTCATCTGAACTTTTATCATTGATTAAAATTAACTGATGCTTTGTTAAATCTGTATATCGTAATACAGACTTAATACATTCTCTTGTAAATTCATAAGCATTATAAACAGGAATAATGATACTTGTTTTTGGCATTTTTTCTCCTTTCTCTTAAATCTTTCTCTACAAATTGATCGATAAATAAGTTGTTTTTTTCGATAAATTCGGGCTAAAATATGGATCTTCTGGAATGTCTTTTCTATTTTCTATTCTATCACTTAATGGAATTTTTGTCACGCAAATTTCAACAAATGGATTGATTACAATTTGCTTTTGCAATTTCTGTAATTTCAAACACAAATCAATACTAGTTTCTAACTCACTTTTTCCAAAATCAATTTCTTGTATTTGCAAAAATGTTTTTTTATCCATCATCGCATATTTATAATAAACAGCAGACACATTATGAATAATCTTCAAACGCTGCATATAAGTTGGCATGTCTTTTGGAACACCTTTATATAAAAAATCCCCTATACCATTCATACCAAGCACAATTCCACAATGTTCTACATTTCCTTGCTCGTTGTACAACTTCGTTCCCACCATTCCAATATCCTCATTTTGCGCAAGTCCAACTAAATCTTCAATCCAATCTTTGTTTTCTACTTCCACAAAATTTTGGTCAACAATCATAAAATAATCAGCATCTAAACTTTGATATTGTTCTAATCTATTTTCATAAAATGCAAGAATTTGCACATTCGGATAATCAAAACTATTTTTTAAAGTTTTTTCCAATCTCGAAAAATCCAAACTTTCACTTGTCTCCACAAGAATAGCAACTTTCGGTTTTCCGTATTACCAAATACTTAATCTCATAACTTCCTGGACTTTCTCCATCTTTAATTTGAGCATGAATATGACAACGTTCCAAGTGGTCTTTAATCACTTTTTTTGCAATTTCATAGGCATATGGCTTAGCATCACTATTTTCTGCAGTTGAACCAGCATGGTCACGCCAATGATACAACACTTTTGGAATATGATAAATCTTATCTGTTTTTTCTGAGGCACGAAGAACCAAATCAAAATCTTGACTGCCATCATATTCAGACTTTAAGCCACAAAGCTTGTCCATTAATTCCTTTTTAAATACACAAAAATGACAAATATAATTAGCACTCAACAGCGTATATTTCGAAAAATCTGGCTTAAAAAACATATTCTTTCTTTTATGAAACTCGCCTTCAATGCGATCTTCGTCAGAATACAAAAATTCGGCATCTGGATTTTCCTCAATTGTTTTCATAACTTCAAATAAAGCAAATGGAGCTAATAAATCATCATGGTCAAGAAACCCAATATAACTTCCTGTTGCCATTTTAATAGCTTCATTTGTATTGCCAGAAATACCTCTATTTTCGCCAATCCATTGATATTTAATACGGTCATCTTTCAAATATCTCTCAATAAAATCAAGCTTTTTAGGGCTTCCGTCTGCCAAACACAATTCCCAATTAGAATAAGTTTGCTGTTTTAAGCAATCAATTAATTCTGCTAAAAAATATTCTTTTGTTTCAAACAATGGCACCACAACACTAATTTTATATGCTTTTTCAAACACCTGCTTTTTTTGGTCTTTTAACTCCCTTGCCTTTGGCTCATTTTGAATAATCCATTGATTATACTCTGGCTCTTCTGGTGTCGTATATTTTTTTGCTAATTTTCGATAAGGCTTTACCAAACATTTTTTTAATTTTGGATGTTTGTCTAAAAAATGATAAATTTTCATTTTTTTTTGGATGTCCATTATTCCTTTAATCCTCTCAATTTCTTTGTTAATTTTACAGCTCTCATATTTTCATAATTTTCAATTTCATGATCTTTTACTTTGATGATTTCATTTAGCTTTTGAATGGTACTATTTAGTTCTTGATTTTCTTTTTCTTTAACTTGCTTATATTCTTCTAAACATTCAATATATTCTTGCTTTTTTTCGTTATCAACCTTGATTAATCCCAATGTTTCTTGCAAATTTTCAATTTTGCTATCTTTCTCTTTTTCATAAGCTTCTAATTTTTCAATATATTTATCTTTTTCAGCAATCTGTTGTTTTTGCTCACCAATCATAAATTCCATTTTCTGATTACTATTCCACAATTCTTCTCTCATTTCTAGCAATGAATTTCTTTCATCATATAAAAATTTCACATCTTCAATCACAATCATTTCGCCAGATGTTTTTGTATATTCTGCATCAACAATTCTTATTTGAATATTCTTTTCAATCTCTTCAAATAAATCAACAAACTCACATAAATCAAACTTTTTCAAACAATCTTCTTTTGAAAAAATCTCTTCTATTTCAAAATTGTAAATATAAAGATTATTAATCGCACGATACAAAATAAATTCTAGTGGTAAATTTTCAAAACACCACTCTTGGTCAAAAAATACAAATTCATGATTTTCTACAAAAACATTTTCCAAAACTAAATCAATGTACGCATTTTTCACAATCGTCAGCCTACTACTTAGTTCATTCTTATCTGTCATATTTTGATTTAACTCATTCGTTCTTTCCCCTGCAAATTTATTTTTTATGAAATTATACCAATCTTCAATTTGCTGACAAGCCATTTGAATTTCTTTATTTTTTATCATTTCGATAACTTTTTGAAACAAAGTTTTATCTTGCACAAAACGTGAAACAATTTTATCATTTTCTGCCTTATCAATTATATTAATTTCATGATTTTGTAATTCTTGAATATAGTTTTGCATGTTTAAAATATGCTCTTTAGCACTATCATTTGCCATTTCCTTCACAACAAAATCTTTATAGATTTTCGTTACCAACTGAAATTCTTTTTTTCTAGAATGATTAAAACTCACAAATTTTGGTTGTGTACTTGGATTAACTTCCACAATATATGAATTAGCAAAAAAAGGAAACTCTCCTACCTTAGTAAGTTGTTTTAAAGCCTGCAATTCCTGAAAAACCAATGCTGTGTTCTCATGATAAACCGCATGATACAACAACTTTGTATCTGTATAATCTGGCAAATAATCATCTGAAAAAATGACATTTGTATTTTCATAATTGGGTAATGGATAAAAGAATTTATAATTCTGAAATCCTTGGTTTTGCAAGATTTGCTCAATTTCTTTTTTACTCAATAAATCAGAATTTTCAGAACAAATCGTCTCAAATGCTTTATCATTTTTCTTATCGCCCGCAAAATAACGAATTCCAAAACGATTCTGAAAAAATAACAAAATTATACCATTTGGTTTCAAATATCGTTTTGCAACCTCAATTTTTTCGATTTTTTCCTCCAATAAAATGTAATCAAATTTTTCTGTCTCATTCCCTTTGAAATCCTCCGTAAATTCTAGTATAGAAGCATTTTCTTTAAAATCATACCAAGTTCTTACCTCTTTTACATTCATAGAAATCTCCTTTCTACCAAATCTCCACTGTCAACTCTTCGTCCTTTTTTTCATAAATTTCTGCCTTTGTTTCCCATTTATTTTGCCCTGAAATCATAATTTTATCGGTTTTCAAAGCATCAAAAAGTTCATTTGAAATGCCTTCTTCTAAATTGGTTGAAATTTGAATTAACTCATTTTCAAATTGGTCTTTATCATTTTCAAAAAACAAATGACTTTCTCGTTCGCCAATATTTCCAAAAAATACCGCACTCTTAAAAGAATTATCGACTTTTAAAACAATCGTTTGATCCGCAATTTTGGTAGATTGATTGTCTCTTAATTCTAATGGTGTAATAAAATAATTATCAAAACTATAACGAACACGTCTTTGTAAATCAATATATTTTGGCAAATTTTCTTTAGTCGTAATCGTCTCCATCAATTCTTTAATATGAGCAATTTCCGTTTCCTCCAAATCCGTCTGTTCATACCAATCTCCACTATTTAAACTCGAATAAATATGAGCAATCGAGATTTCTGAATGATGTTTCAAAATTTCCAAAAACGCCTCTGTATTGCTTGAAACAGGAGATGTGATAAACCATGCAAGCACTTGATTATTGCCTTTTTCTTGAATGATTTTTTTCAAACTTTTAGTATCTTCCTTGGTACCACCATCTATTACAATCAACTGATTTTTCGATGTTTCTAAAACATAACCATTTCCCTCTCCTGCAAGCTGCGTAATAACTAATTTAGCTTGATGCCTTGTACGAATCCCTGATAAAATACACAAAACTGTTATTATCATAATCAATACAATAGCTACATTTCTTTTTAGATTTTTTTTCATGTTAATCTCCTTTTTCGTATTTTCCCCTAACCTTTTATTATACCATATTTCCGCTCATTTGTCTACCAACTTTTAGTTGCATTTTGTCAACTAAAAGTTTACATTTGATAAAATCTTTCTGCCGTTTTTTCCACAGGCATCAAGTGCGTATTTTTCAAATCAATTTTCGTTTTTATTTTTTTGCTAGATGCTTCGACAAAAAAGGAATTAGCAAAAATGTCAAATACCCCATTTTTTATTGTTTCTGTATATGCCTTTTTTTCATCAAATTCAATTTGGCTACCTTCATAATAATAAAATCGATAATCCTTGATTGAACTTTCATCTGGCAAAAATTCGTCTGAAAAAATGCAATTTGGCAATTTATAATCTGGCAACGGATAATAAAATTTAGTCTGTTTCAAACCAACTTTTGCTAGCAATTCTTGCAATTCCTTCTTGCCAAATGTTTGCGCTGTTTGCTTATTTTCATATCCTTCAATTCCATAATAGCGCATATTATGGTGATCTTCTGGCGCTCCCGCAAAATATTTCATACCTAATTTATTTTCAATCGCAATCAATAATTTTCCATCTGGTTTTAAAAATTGCTTGATGTGTGCTAGGAAATCTTCAAACGGATTTTGCGTATTAGTATACAATGGAGCATATTCTAAAACACCGATAAGAGTAATATAATCAAACTTTTCTTGGAACTTGATATCATTCAAATTACCAACCATAATTTCTAAATTTTCTTGTGCTCTATTTCGATTTGCTATCGCTGTTGCACGCCTTTTGGAAAGTTCCACAGCAACTACTTTACCTGCTTTTTTGCAAAGTTCACTTGTAATCGAACCCATTCCTGCACCAATTTCAAGCACACTTGCCTCTTTTTTCATAGGATACCAATTGATAATATTCTTACGAAGCCCTGTTAAATAGTAAAAAACTGGCCAACGAATATCTTTTTCAAAGATTTTGCTGAATTCTTCTTCTGAAAATTTTTCTGTATATTCCAAAATTTCATTTTCAATTCCTCCATCAGAATATAAATCAGAACCTTTGTAATAATCTAAATTAAATTTCATAGCTTCTCCTAAATTTTTTGATACTTGATTTTACTGTCTAAATCAAACAAAGCAACTGCTTCTCGATTGGAAACAACTTCTACAAATAAAGCATCATATCTTCTTTGATATACTTCTAATTCGCCATTCATGTTATACTTGGTACAACCAAATGAAATCGTGTATCTTCCTGGTGCAAGTGGCACTTGTTGCGTAAATTCGACTAATATTTTGTCACCTTTTTTGTATTTTCCAGTCGCCATACGAAATAACATTGTATTCGTTCCACACAGTTCTGTCCCTTTGATATCTTTAAATGTCATGGCAAAAATAGGGTCTTCAATTGGCTCTTGTACCTCAATTTTCATTTTGACTGAAACTTCTTTTTCATTATTAATCGTGATAACTGGATTTCCATCTAAATCAAAAATTCCATAATCATAAATGTCAACTTTATTTTCTCCATAACTCAAATGCTTTTCATTGTATTCAAAATGATTTTTCCAAACTTCTTCTACATGACTTGCCTCTAAATTACTTATATTTGGCTTTTGTTTACTTTCTATTTCATTTTCTTCGTCAATGTCAATTCCCACCATTAATTTTTTATATTTATCCACACCAGTTTTGACATCTCCATCAAAAATTTTTTTGCCATTTTCTAAAATGATCGCTCTTGTACAATTTCGCAAAACTTCGCCAACGCTATGCGTAACGAAAAGAATGGTTTTTCCTTGTTTTTTAAATTCTTCAAACTTTTTAAAACATTTTAGCTGGAATGACATATCACCAACAGAAAGTGCTTCGTCTACAATCAAAATTTCTGGGTCAACATTAATCGCGCAAGCAAACGCTAGTCTTGCAAACATACCTGAAGAATACGTTTTAACTGGCTGATATAAATGATCTCCAATATCTGCAAAATCAATAATTTCCTGTTTCTTGGCTTCAATTTGTTCATTTGTCATTCCGCATCACTTGTCCATGTTGATATATATTTTCTACACCTGTTAAGTCTGGATTAAATCCAATTCCAAGTTCCAAAAGAGAACTAACTTTTCCTTGTATCTCGATAGTTCCAGATGTGGGAATAACAACACCTGTAATCATTTTTAAAAGAGTTGATTTTCCAGCACCATTTTTTCCAAGAATTCCCAAAATTTCTCCTTTTTTTAGTTCTAAGTCTACATGGTCCATTGCCTTAAATGTGCCATGTCGGTTGTTTACTTTTGGAAAAACTGCTTCCATAATGCGGTCTTTTTTTCTAGCATACATTTTATATTCTTTTACTAAATCTGTTATTTTTATCATGGTTTCATTTTGGCACATAGGCTTAACTTTTCACTCCTTTTATAAAATTAAACAATGGCTTTGCAAAAAATGGCATATGCAATATCAAAAAATTTTGCAAACAATACTTTCTATTTTCATACTTGTATAATCTCCAAAATAATTTGCTATTTTTGAAAGTCCACTTTTTTAAATTCTTTAACTTTTGAAAATACTGATTTGAAATTTTATTCAAATTTTGAATTTCCTCACTTTCAAAATAATCTACATTTTGCATAAAAGTTTTAAAATGGTCTTTCTTCACATCTATGAATAATTCTCGCATTTCTTCAAAATTTCTAATTTCATCTGACCTTCTTTTAGAACCAATGCAATTATCAAAATGCTGACGATATTTGACTTGTGGTTCTTCAAGATATGCCATTTTTCCAGTTTGACTTACCATCAAAGCGGTCCAATAATCATGTAAAATATATTTTGATTTTTTAGGCAAAGGCAATATTTTATCTAACCATTTGGATTTGACTAGCATGGTACTTCCGTGTTATGTAATTGTTTAAATATAAACTTGCAAAGTTATTGTGCTTTTTTACTTTTTTCTCAAAACCTTTTAATTTCCAATAAGAAGCATTTACAAGATTTAGCTGTTGGTCAACAACTTGCAAATTTGTATAAACTAAATCGCATTCCGTCTCTTCCATTTTGGCTAATGATTTTTTAATTTTGTCTTTTTGCCAAATATCGTCTTGGTCAGAAAACATAAAATATTCGCTTTCTACTTTTTGCATTAGAAATTCAAAATTTTGTACTGTACCAAGATTTTTATTTTGCAAAAACACAACCACCCTGCTATCTTTTTTCACATACTCATTCAAAATTTCGCGTGTACTATCTTTAGACATATCATCTGAAATAAGCAAACGAAAATCACTAAACGATTGCTCCAAAATGCTGTCAATCTGTTCTCGCAAAAATTTTTCGCCATTATAGGTTGCCATTAAAATATCAATTTTCATTGCATTCCTTTCTTATAAAACATCTGCAAAATCTTTTTTATTTTTCTTAAATATTTTATTACCCCATCGAAATAATAAAACTGTAACTACCCAAAAAATAATTGTATACATTCCACTATGTTCTGTAATAATGGTTGAACTGCCAATAAATGCCTGACGCAATCCTTCAACCAAATAGGTAAATGGAAATGCTTTAAATAAGACACAAATCACACCTGATAGCATGTCCAAATTCCACACAATTGGTGTAAACCACATACATAACTGAACAATAATATTTAAAAGTTGCGAAAAATCTGGTACAACTGCTGCAATGGAAGATGTAAAACGCGTAAATGCTGTAATAAAGCAAAAAGCACAAAATACAATATACAAAATATTCAGTAAGTTTGGAAAATAGCCAAACGCCACTGCTGCCATAGTCGCAATATAAATCAAGAAAATTCCAATAAAACTTGCTGACATGACTGATATTACAGGAATAATGTCGACTGGAAAAACGACTTTTTTAACTAAATAGCTATAATTTCGAATGGAATTACTTCCACTCAAAATTGCTTCACTACAAAACATCCACATTCCCATTCCTGGCAAAAACCATACAAAATAGGGATAATCTCCTGAACTTCCTGTCTTTAAAATGTATTGAAACACAATCACATAAGTTAGCATAAACACAAATGGCTGAGCAAATCCCCAAACAGCTCCTAAACTTGTATTGGCAAAACGATTTTTAAAATCGTTTTTAGCAAGTTGCATCGCTAATTTTCGATTTTGATATAGTTCTTTTATGAATTCCATAAATAGCTTTCTCCTCTAAAATTTAATAAATCTAATTTTCTTAAGCAACTTTAATCTCTTAGAAGACATTAGTTGATTATAGGTTTCTTCTTTTGCTTGATATTTTGCAATTTGTTCATTTAAACGGTCAATTTCCTTTTTATATTCTGTAACAGTATGATGATAAGCAGCAATTCTCTCATTATGCTGTGCTTCTTTAATGACTTCATTTTGCAAAACAAAATCACAATCCTTAATTCTTTGGTTCATATCACCAATTTGTTTGCTATATTCTAATATATTTTGAATGGTTTGTTTGTTTAATTTCTGATAATTTTCTACTTGTTTGTGTATAAATTGCTCATACATTTTTTCATATTCTTCAGCCATTTTATCTACTGTTTTTAAATTTTTCAAGTAATTTTTAATCTGATTTTTGACAGTTTCATACTCTTTTTCATTATCAAAAATCTGATGGATTTTCTCGATAATTTCTTGCACTTTTACTTTTTTATCGAGTACCCAACCTAAATTATCTTTTTTCGTTCTTTCTGACAATGCTCCATAATCTATTACTAAAACAGGAATTTCAGCCATTAAACTTTCGGTAAGTGTATAAGAATATGTCTCAGGCCAAATCGAAAACAAACATACAAGATGAATATTATTTTCTTTTAATAATTGAATAATGTCTTCACGATTATATTTGCCATGAAAAACATAATTTCCATTTGATTGATTATACTTATCCTCGGAAGTTGTTCCAAACAAATGAAGCGTATACTTGCTTTCTTTTTTATTGACTTCTCCCACTAATTCTTTAAAAAATTCTAAACCTTTTGTTTTATTAATACCACCAATAAAAGCAATATTTTTTCTTTTTTTGAAGTTCTTTGCCTCATAACTTTCTTCTACTTTTTCTACACCATGTTCGATTACATCAATATTTAAATCACCATAATATTCTTCAAAAATTTCTTTTGGAGAATTGGATGGAGCAACAATTTTTTTAGCATTTTTCAAAACTTCATAAGCCTTATTCTTCCAATCTTCTACAAAATTTCCTTTGGAACTTTCTAATTCTTTTAAGCATCCTTCAAAATTAAATTCTTCACTCGTATTAAAATTGTCTACACTTTCCGCATAGGTTAGCAATGGACAAATCATATATAAATCATGCAAACTAAGTGCATATGGGATGTTTCTACTATCTACCACATCAAACAAGTCAAAATAATGATGCATCATATGATGAACATGCACAAAATCAATGTTTATAAAGGCAAAAATTTGCTCTAACATTTTTTTGTACTCATAATTATACATTTGTATATTTTCGTAAGAATTAATTTTTCCTAAAATAAGTTCTGCATTCGAATTATCAAAAAAAGATGAAATTTTATAAATACCATTTTCAGGATATAACACATGAATGTTCATTTTTTCTCGTAAATTATCAATCAAATCATAAATATGCAAAACTGTTCCACCAAGCAATTTGCTATCTCGGCTTCTAAATTCATGTACTACAAATAAAATATTTTTTCGATATTTATTGTTGATATAATATTTCACATTATTTTGAACAGCTTGAATTGGATTTTGCAAACAAAAATTATTAGTTAATTCAAAATTTTGTGGATATTTATCTATAATAATTTGCAAATTTTTGTTGCTTAGTTCCTGTTTTGCTGCTGTAAATGATTGTGTTCCCTTATGGCGAATAAGCGTATTATCACATAAAACATGGGTATATCCATGTTGCATAGCACGATAAGAAAAATCATTTTCTTCGCCATAACCTTTGCCAAATGTTACATCATCAAACAAACCAACTCTCTCTAATACTTCCCTTTTGATATACATACAAAAGCCATGTGCAGTTGGAATTTCTGGAAAAAGCTCCAAACTGCAATCTTCGATATCTTGTGCATATTGCTCAAAATCCACAAATTCTGGGATATCGTTTTCTTCCAAAAAGTTAGGAACAGATGCCAATGTGGCATTGTTAGAAAGTGGTGTAACAGTTGCAATATTTTCTCTTAAATAGGCTGTTTTTATCATTTTATCAAGCCAATTTTTTGAAACTTCTGTATCACTATTGAGTAACACAACATCATTTTTAGAATAGCTCATACCAATATTCACGCTTTTTACAAAACCACAGTTCTCCTCATTATCTATTACGCAAATATTTAAGTTTGAATTTTCTGCCTCAAACTTTTTAAGCATTGGCAAAATTTTTTCATCTGGGCTTTTATCATTCACCAAAACTAATGTATGATTGCTTAAATCTGTATTGGCAATTACTGTTTCAATGCACTTTTTCGTATATTCAAAGGCATTATACACAGGAATTATGATATCAACCTTTTTATCTTGTTTCATTTTTTTCACTCCATTTTTTGTTTTTTGTATTGTATCACAAATATCTATTTTTGACAATATTGTTTTATATTAGTTTCAGTCTTTTGTATCTTCTTCTATTTCATCAAATATTCTGGATGTGCTAAATACCAATCAATTGTCTTGACTATACCATCTTCAAATTTTGTTTTTGGAAGCCAACCTAATTGGTTATGAATTTTAGTAGGATCAATTGCATAACGATAATCATGTCCTTTTCTATCTTCTACAAAAGAAATTAAACTCTCTGGCTTGTCCAATCGCTTCAAAATCAATTTTACAATTTCAATATTACGTTTTTCATTATGTCCACCAATATTGTATCTTTCGCCTTTTACACCTTCATGTAAAACTAAATCAATTGCTTCGCAATGATCCTCTACAAAAAGCCAATCACGAATATTCAATCCTTCGCCATAAACTGGCAATTTTTCGTCTTTTAAAGCTAAACTAATCATGTGTGGAATTAGCTTTTCATGATGTTGATATGGTCCATAATTGTTCGAACAATTTGTCACACAAACATTCATTTTAAAGGTTTCGCCATACGCCAAAGCAATCAAATCAGAAGATGCTTTTGATGCAGAATATGGACTATTTGGTTGAATGGGAGAGTTTTCCGTAAAAAATCCTTCTTCGCCAAGTGTTCCATACACTTCATCTGTGGAAACATGCACAAAGCGATTTTCACTTCCTTCACCCCAAAATTGTTTTGCTGCTTCTAATAAAGTATGTGTTCCTATGACATTAGTTTGAGTGAAAATAAATGGATTTTTGATGCTGTTATCCACATGTGATTCAGCTGCAAAATGCACAACTGCATCAATATCATATTTTTGATACGTTTCCATAACAGTATCAAAATCACAGATATCGCCTTGTACAAATGTAATTTTATCTTTGATATTATTCAAATTCTCAATATTTCCTGCATAAGTCAATTTATCAAAAACAACAAAGTTATATTTTCCTTCATATTTCTTTACCATAAGTTCTGCAAAATTCGCTCCTATAAAACCGAGCCGCTCCTGTTATCATAATATTTTTCATAATTCTTTCTCCTTTTAAAATAATTGATTTATATCATATGAATATCCATCTTCGTCAATCGCAACAACTGTTCGATAACCAGCCCCTATTTCATCTGTTACTGAAACATCTGCAAATGTCACTATATTTTTCAAATCCTTCACTTTTCCTGAAGATTGATATTTCTTATTTTCTATCATTTCTTTTGCATCAATATATTCTACTGTTCCATCTTCCATTAGAAAAAATAAAATTGGCATCATATCTCCATTTCCAAAATAGCCATAATACACTTCTTGAATACTAGAACGAAAACCTGTTATCTTTTCGTGCTCAATATCTTTTTTCTCATTTGGCAAAAAAGCTAACAGCATTTCATTTTCACTATCAGTTGACAAATAAGCCTCTCCATCATCTAACTCAACACTAATGCCTGTATCTTCTTCTATTTTTCCTGCTTTCTCATATGTCATTTCATCCAATTTTACTTTCATTTTATCAGCATCAAAATAATATTCTTTGCTCATAGAATTTTCTGTTTTATTTTCAATTTCTGTGGTTTTGTTCCCTTGCAAATTCTCTGTTTGACTTTCATTAGATGGCACCACAGTTGCTGGTAAACGATTATAAAAGTTTACACATACAACCACCAAACCTATAATGCAAATTGTTTCAATCACAATGACTACATTTTTTATCATCTTGTTTCCCCCTTTATTTTTCTATCCATATACTCCATTGCATAATCTGCGATTTTCTCTAGTTTTTCCCTTGTTTCTATATCCTTGGCATCAATTTTTTTAACAAACTGGCGAATATAATCATTTTCTTGAATTCGTTTCAAAGTTTCTTTAAAATTAATCGCATAAATGTGTGCTATAATTACCACCATAATATCCATATCACTTTTTGCCTTGGCATATAACATGATCTTCTCTTTCTTAAAATCCTCAAAAGTCTCTGGACTTAAAATTTCGCGTGAAACATCCTCGCTGCCCATATGCGTGTGCTCTTCTAATGGATGTGCTAAAAGACTTCTGAAAATATCTAAATTATCACTATCACGAATGATTTTAGCATGTAGCATCTCACGTTCTGACAAACCTTTTTCAATTTCCAATTTATTATGATTATTAATTGCTTTATAAATAACACTATCGTACCTTTCATCTACCACAAAACTACGAATATGCTTATCAGCAAACAAAACTTCCACACTTTTTTGACCATGATCAATGCTCATTTTGTCAGAATAGGTTTCATAAAATTTCCATTGGTCAAATCGCCCAATATCATGAAGCAGTCCAATCAGTTCTGCCAAATCTTGTTCTTCTTCTGATAAATTTAATGATTTTGCAATTATTCTACTATCCTCTGCTACATGATACATGTGAGCAGCTTTTAAAGCAATTCTTGGCTCATTCATATCATAATTTGAAATATACTGTTTAAAATATTGTTTGGCTTTTTCTAAATCAATCATTCATTTCTCCTTTTCTCTTTTTTTACTAAAATCAGTTTAAAAAATGAACAAGTATTACTAGGTGGACAAATTGAAAAAGCAAGTGCGCATATATGTAAGCGCATTTTCAATGAAATCCAACAACATAAGAGATGTTTATTTTTCGAACTATTTTAGATTTTGAAATAAATCGGTCTTTTTCAATTCCGCCAAACTTGGCCATTTCGCATCTTTTTCAGAAGTTAAATATTCTTCTGGCTTCATTCCTGGAACGCTTGGCCATTGGATATTCACTTCTGGATCATTCCACTGTAAGCCACCTTCTGCTTCGTGATTATAAACATCGTCACATTTATACGTAAATTCTGCTTCGTCTGATAACACCAAAAAACCATGTGCAAAACCTCTTGGAATCATGAACATTTTTTTATTTTCTTCTGAAATAATTACTCCTTCCCATTTCCCATAAGTCTTGCTTCCTGGTCTTAAATCTACTGCCACATCAAATACTTCGCCACGGATAACACGCACCAACTTGCCTTGTGTATTTTCTTTTTGAAAATGAAGCCCACGTAAAACACCTTTCTTCGATTTAGATTGATTATCTTGCACAAATTCATTTGTAATTCCAATCTCCTCAAAATCTGGCTTACTATATGTTTCCATAAAATAGCCACGATTATCTCCAAACACAGTTGGCTCAATAATATATACTCCTTCAATAGAAGTATCAATTCTTTTAAACTTTCCCATTTTTTCCTCCTCAAAATTTATGACTATTCTTCTCCAAATCTATCTTCCGCCAATTCTTTCAAATATTTTCCATATTCTGTTTTCATAAATTTGCTAGCCAATTGCAACAATTGCTCTTTGTTAATCCAACCTTTTGTATACGCAATTTCTTCTGGACAACTAATTTGAAGTCCTTGTCTTTTTTGAATGGTTTGCACAAAGCTTGCTGTTTCTAACAAAGCATCATGTGTACCAGTATCAAACCATGTCATACCTCTCCCCAATTTTTCTACTTTCAATTTGCCACGCTTCATATATTCTTCATTGACTGATGTAATCTCCAATTCGCCTCTTGCAGATGGTTTCACATTTTTGGCAATTTCCACAACATCATTTGTATAAAAATACAAACCTGGAACAGCATAATTTGATTTTGGCATTTCTGGCTTTTCTTCAATCGAAACAGCATTTCCATTTTCGTCTATCTCAACAACACCATACGCTTTTGGGTCTTTTACATAATAACCAAAAATGGTTGCTTCGTCTTTTCGATTAGCAGCTGCTTGCAATTTTTCCGCAAAATGCTCCCCATAAAACATATTGTCACCCAAAATCATAGCCACATTGTCATTTCCAATAAATTCTTCTCCAATAATAAAGGCTTCTGCTAATCCATTTGGTTTTTCTTGCACTTTATATTCAAATTTCATCCCCCATTTAGAACCATCTCCCAATAATTCTTGAAAAACAACAATATCTCTTGGAGTAGAAATAATCAAAACCTCTCTAATATTGGCTTGCATCAAAACAGACAATGGATAATAAATCATTGGTTTGTCATACACAGGCATAATTTGTTTTGAAATCGCTAATGTAAGTGGATATAAACGAGTTCCACTTCCTCCCGCTAAAATAATTCCTTTCATATTTAATCCTCCTTTTTAATTTTTCAACTCTTCTTTTAAATAATCTGCTAAAGCATCTTCCCATTTAGCAGGATAAATCCCCACATTATGCAATTTTTCTTTTGACAATTTACTATTGGCAGGTCTATCACTTGATTCTGGATGTTGCTCTTTGTATTCTTTAGAAGTTAATGCTATAACTGGTGTTGCAATTTCAGATAACTCATAAATCTTTCTGGTAAATCCACACCAAGTTGTAAAACCTTCATTTGTGGAATGATAAACACCATAAGCTGGCTCTTTTTCCATAATTTGCTCAATAATTTCGCACAAAGTCGTTGTACAAGTTGGACTGCCATGTTGGTCATCTACAACAGAAACTTTTTCATTATTGGAAATTCTAAGCATGGTTTTGACAAAGTTTTTTCCACCTAAACCATATAACCAAGCTGTTCTTAAAACATAATATTTTCCTGCTTTTGCTGCATTTTGTTCACCCAAATATTTTGTTTTTCCATAAGCGCTTACAGGATTTGCTGTCATATCTTCTGTGTATGCTTTCTCTACTTCTAATTTTCCATCAAAAACATAATCTGTACTAATGTGAATAAATGTGCTATCTTCTTCTTTTGCAGCTTCTGCAATATTAGCAACTGCTTCTCCATTGACACGATTTGCCAAATCAAAATTCACTTCACAGCCATCCACATTCGTATAAGCTGCACAGTTTACAATAAAATCTGGTGCTACTTCTTTTATCTTGCTAAATACTGCATCTCTATCACAAATATCAAGTGTTTGAAAAGTTGTTCCAATAACTTCATATTTTTTTTCCAGTCTTTCCTTCAATTCTCCGCCAAGCATTCCATCTGCTCCAATTAATAATACTTTCTTCATGACTTCCTCCCTATAAATTTAATTTTGACAAGCCTATTATATCATACCAAATCAATTTGTCAAAGTTTTTTACAGATAAAATACAATTTACACACAATTTTCACAAAATAATTTTACATCAAAAAAAGACAAGATTACGTTTTAATCTTGCCCTTTTTGATTTCAGTCTTTAGAAAAATTACATTGCTGCAATTGCTGCTTTAACAGATTCTACATCATCATAATAATTATCTGTCATCTCTTCTTCATGTCCACAAATTGTACACTTTTTATAAATATAATATTTACCATTATTAGCACTAGCAACATCATTTACTTGTCTATAACCAATAGCATAATCATGAGTAGAAGTATCAACTGCTGTTTCACTATCTTTGTATGAAGCTCCACAGTCTTTACATACATGTTCTGTATATCCTTTATCTTTGCATGTTGGTGCTACTACTTTATCTTCCCAATTAGCTGCTCCACCATGTCTAGCAATGGTAGCTGCTAATGTTGTTGCATCTGTTGTATCTACTGTTTTGTCTACTGGAAGTATAATTTTAGCTGTTTTTGAACAAGCAGAACATGTAACCGTTTCTTCTCCTTCTGTTGTACAAGTAGCAGGTGTTGTTACAGTTGCTTTAGAAATATCAAATTTATGTTTTTTTGGATCTGCTGGAATTTCAATATTTTCTTTTACGTGTCCACAAATTGTACATTTTGATTGTTTTGCTCCTGGTGTATTACATGTTGGTTCAGTAACAACAACAGCTTCAGCATAAACATGATCATCATCTTCTACTGAAACTGATACAGTTTCAGTGTAACCACAATTTCCATATGTGCAAACATATGTTACTTCTGCTGCTGCATTTCCTTTATCATCTACAAAATGTCTTCTTGTATTATCCAATTTTCTAAAATGAGTGCTATCTGTTGCTACAGTTTTATGCGCAATTTTTGTTCCAAGTGTTGTTCCACATCCATCACAAATTTCTGTTACAACTGGATGACCATTTTCAATTCTATCAATTGATTGTTTTGAATAATTTGCATGTGTTACAATTTCATTTTTTGTCTCAGTTTTTCCACATCCATTTGCACATGTATAAGTAATATCTGCTGTAGTTTTACCACATTCTACTTTGTCAGTTGGTGTAGGTAATAGATTAGCTTTCATGTTATGACCTTTGGCTAGAACTGGAATAATTTTATATTCTCCACAAGTTTGGCATTCTTCTACTTTTTGTCCTGCTTCTGTACATGTTGCATTTTTTACAGCAATTCCATTTTTAGGAGTTGTTGCAGTTTTAGTTGCATCATCAAATATTTCCATTTTATGAGCTAATTTTTCAATCGTTGTTGTTTTTGTATCTCCACAATCTTTACATTTTTCTACTTTTTTACCTTCTGTCTTACAGGTTGCTGGTGCATCTTCAACTACTGCATAATTGTGTGTAATTGGTCTTACTTCGTTTTCAATTCTCTTTCCACAATCTTTACAAGTATAAGTCATTTCGCCTTCTTCTTTGCAGTTTTCCATTTTTGTGATAATAATATCACTTGCTGGATCAATTACGTGTTTTCCAGTTGCTGGAATTTCTTTTTTGTTTTCATTTCCACAACGAGTACAAACTTCATATTGAACTCCTGTTGTTGAACAAGTTGGAGCTTTAGAAGCTGCACCCTCTTTTTCTTTCCAATTATGTCCTAAAGCTTCTGTTTCTTTCTTTTCTTGGTAATCGCAGTTTTCACATTGATAAACCTCTACACCTTTTTCTGTACAAGTTGCTGCAGCTTCACCTTTGAATAATTTTAACTCATGTCCTACTGCTTTTGTTACTACTTTAACAGTTTCTTTACAAACTGAACAAGGAAATTCAATAATTCCGTCAGTTGTACAAGATAATTCTGAAATTACATTTACATCAGTATCTTCTGCTTTAACATGATCTGATTTTCTACCTTCTTGATATCCCCATATAGCATAATGTCTTGTTGCAGCTTGATAATTACCATCACCATATGCTTTCGCAATATCTTTATAATTTTCTAAATAATGTGTTGGATCAAAAGCAACTGAAGGTCTTCTTCTTTCATTCATTCCATAAGTGATAAAATGTGTATAAACAGCTACTTTGTTTGCACCAAATGCTTTAGCAACATCACCATTTGTTTCCAAATAATAATTAACATCAAACACTCTAGAAGCAACTCTTCCCTCATTCATTCCATAAGTGATAAAATGATTGTACGCTGCCTCATAGTTATTTGCACCAAATGCTTTGGCAACATCACCATTTGTCGCTAAGTAATATTTTACATCAAAATAAACTGAAGCCTGTCTTCCCTCTTTTATTCCATAATTCATATAATGTTGTTTCAAAACTTCCTTATCATTTCCTAAGTAAAAAACAACATCACCTTGTGTAGTAGCATAATAATCACTGTCAAACATTACATCTTCTACACTAGCATTAACTGATACCATATGTATCATTACAAAAAACACTAACATTAAAAAAATTCTTAATAATCTCTTTGATTTCATTTTTTCTTCTTACCTCCCTATTTTTAACCTAACAAAATACGCTTTTATAGTAATATAGCTAAATATAGGCACCCTCCTTTCTTCCAAAATTTACTAATGTATTTCGTTATGTGAACATTGTAACACATATTTACATTTTTGTATATACTTTTTTAAAAAAATTTTGAAAAATTTTTTAATCTCATTCAAAAGCGCATAAACACTAGAAAATCCGTTATAAACCATAACGGATTTTCTTTGTATTTCTTTATTATTTTTTCATTAAAACAAATTCCTTTATCAATTTTATTGTGTTTTCTATTCCTAACTTTGACGAATCCACCAATAAATCATAACTATCTCTTGCTCCCCAAACTTTATTTGTGTAGTAGTTGTAATAAGCAGCTCTTTCTTTATCTTTTTTCCTCATTAATTTCAAAGCCTTTTTCTCATCTAAGCCTGCAAATTCCACTTTTCTTTCAATCTTAAACTTCTCATCTTGTGCATATACAAAAACATGAATTGCATTTTTTCTGTCTTTTAAGATAACATTTGAACATCTTCCAATAATCACACTATTGTCTTCATCAGCAATTTCCTCAATCACTTTTGATTGCTCAATAAATACTTTGTCATCTTCTGGAAGTTCTGTTAGGGAATTGACTGAATCATACATTGACATAGAAGCCATAGCAAGTGTGTACCAAAAACTTTTTTTATGTTTTTCGTCATTCTCATTTAATGTACGTATATTAATATTTCTTTCTTTTGAAACTCTTTCAATCAATTCTGCATCATATAATTTTAAATTCAATTCCTCT
>CATLEX010000012.1 GCA_949927455.1 uncultured Clostridia bacterium | reverse complement strand
GGAAAAAATCCAGCTGGTGAGATGTGGGCTGATGTGATGAAAAAAGTGCATACCAAATTGGAAAATAGTAATTTTAAGGAAGCTAAAGATGTGATTTCTGTGGAGATTTGTAAAGATACTTTTTTGAGAGCAAAAAGTAGTTGTAAAAACACGTATACAGAATATTTTTTGAGTGAAACAGAACCAGGCATGTGTACGAAACATTGAAAAGATTTCTAGTATATAGAAGGAGAAAAAATGAAGTTATATGTTATGAGACATGGACAAACAAATTGGAATGTTTTAGGAAAAGTGCAAGGTTGCACAGATATTGAATTAAATGAAACAGGAATGAAGCAGGCCGAAGATGCCAAAGAGGAGTTTAATCGATGTGAGATTGATTTGATTATTGCTTCGCCACTTAAGAGAACAAAGAAAACAGCTGAAATTATTAATCAAGATAAAAAGGTTCCTGTGATTTGTGATGCTCGATTGATGGAAAGAGGATATGGTGAGTTAGAAGGGAAAAATCCAGAAAATAATAAAGAAGCGTTTGAAAACGTTTGGAATTATGAGCTCAATATCAAAGAATATGGAATTGAACCAGTGGTAGATTTGTGTAATAAAGTTTGGGGACTTTTAGAAGAAATGAAGGAAAAATATCAAGATAAAAAGGTTTTGTTTGTGACACATGGCGGAACAGCAAAAGTGATTAACAGTTATTTTAAGGGATTAGATGAAAATGGTGTTTTGCCAAGAGTTGAATGGAAAAATTGTGAAATTAGAAAATATGAATTAAATAAGTGATTTTGATTGATTTTTTTTTCGTTCTGGCATATAATAAATAAGAAAATTGTTGATTAACATTTTCACTACCTAAAAAGAAAAAGGTGAAAAATATGAAAAAAGTTATTTTTAAAGGCTGTGGAACAGCTATTATAACGCCTTTTACAGAAAATGGCGTAAATTTGAAAGAGTTTGAAAAATTAATTGAAAATCAAATTGAAAATAAGATTGATGCACTGATTGTTTGTGGAACAACTGGCGAATCGTCTACCATGACATTGGAGGAGAGAAAAGAAACGATAAAATTTGCTGTGGAGGCAGTACATAAAAGAGTACCAGTGATTGTGGGAACTGGTTCGAATTGTACTAAATCAGCTATTGAAATGACAAAATTTGCTGAAAGTGTAGGGGCAGATGGTGCATTGATTGTGACACCATATTATAACAAAACCACACAAGAAGGATTGATTGCACATTATAAGGCAATTGCAAAAGAGACCAATTTACCAATCATTTTGTATAATGTGCCAAGTAGAACAGGTGTTAATATTTTGCCGAAAACTTGTCAAGAGCTTTCAAAATTAAAAAATATCGTAGCGATTAAGGAAGCAAGTGGAAACTTATCACAAGTGGCTGAAATCGCCAATTTATGTGGAGATGAATTAAACATTTATTCAGGAAATGATGACCAGATTTTACCAGTTTTGTCAGTTGGTGGTATTGGTGTTATTTCAGTTCTTTCTAATATTATGCCTGAATTTACACATACTATGGTAGAAGATTTTTTAGACGGAAATTTGCAAAAAGCAAAAAAAGCTCAAATTAGAGCAATTCCGCTAATTAAGGCACTTTTTTCAGAAGTGAACCCAATTCCTGTGAAGGCAGCGCTTAATTTGCTAGGCTATGATTGTGGAATGCCAAGAATGCCATTGCTTGAGATGAGCAAACAAAATCAGGAAATCTTAAAAAAAGAAATGGATAAAATGAAAATTGTTTAAGGGAGTAGAAACAAAGTGAAGCCAGAAGAACCAAAGTCAGATTTGATAAAAGTAGAAACGGATATTCAGGAATTTAATGAAATTATTAAAGATATTGTAGAAAATTCGAGTGTGATTTCTTTAAAAGAACATTTGCAACATATGAAAAGTACACGTTATGAGCATTGCTATAATGTAGCGTATTACACTTATGTAATTTGCAAAAAATGCGGACTGGATTATATCTCAGCTACAAGAGGAGCAATGCTACATGATTTTTATTTTTATGATTGGCGAAATAAAGGGGTTGAAGGTCAGAAAAAATTTCATGCGTATCGACATCCCCGTATTGCTTTTCATAATGCGAGTGAAAATTTTCAATTAAATGAATTGGAAAAAGATATTATTTTGAAACATATGTGGCCACTAACAATAAGGTTACCAAGGTTTTCAGAAAGTTATATTGTTACATTTGTGGATAAATATTGTGCAACAAAAGAATTTTTTGAGTTTTTAAAATATAAAAAACAGTTGAAAAAATTGAAAAAGCTTGATGAATTAAAGAAACAAAAACATTTTTTAGAATAAGGAAAGGAGTTTTTATGAGGGTTTTAGTGAGTGGATGTAATGGGAAGATGGGACAAGTTGTCTCAAAAGAAGTGAAACTTGCACAAGATATGGATGTTGTTTGTGGTGTTGATAGAATGGATACAGGGGATAATCCTTTTCCAGTTTTTACAAAAGTATCAGAAATTGATGTTATTCCTGATGTGATTATTGATTTTTCAGTACCAGAGGCAACATTTGAAATTTTGGAATTTGCGAAAAAGAAAAATATTCCAATTGTGATTGCAACAACAGGATTTTCAGACAGCCAGATGAAAAAAATTGAGAAATATGCAGAAAATTTGCCGATTTTTAAATCTGCGAATATGTCTTATGAAATTAATTTGATGGCAAAAATTATTCGTGAGATTGCTTTGAAATTGGAAAATTCCGATATTGAAATTGTGGAAACACACCATAACCGAAAAATTGATAGCCCAAGTGGCACAGCTTTGATTTTGGCAGATAGTTTGAATGAAGCTTTCAATAATGAAATGACTTATGAATATGATAGGCATAGCAAACGAGAAAAACGTAGCAAAAAGGAAATTGGTATTCATTCAATTCGTGGAGGAACAGAAGTTGGGAAACATTCTGTAATTTTCTTTGGTGAAAATGAAAGTTTTGAAATTACACATAATTGTACCTCAAGAAGTGTATTTGCAAGAGGCGCAATGAAAGCAGCAGAGTTTATTTTGCATAAGGAGAATGGCCTATATTCTATGAATGACATGGTAATTTAGAAAATAAGATGTTGCTTTGTGTTGCTGAAATTCATTTAAAATTATTTTCTAAATTCAGAATAAAATTATTAAAACAGGGGGAGGTTGAAAAAATGAAAGGAAATGATGAGGCATTTGAGAAGAAAAAACCAATCGATAAAATGAAATTAGCGCAAAGAATTTTTGCGATTGCATTTATTATTATTATGATATTTTCGGTTTGTGGAACTTTGTTATTTTATTTACTAAATCGATAAAGGAGTAGAAATATGTTTGATACATTAAAAGAAATATACGATAATGTGATTGTCAGGTACATAGAAGAATTATGCAATAATCCAATGTTATTAATCATGTCAATTTTGGATGTTGTGATTGTGATTTTTCTATTGCATAAATTATTTCAAATGCTAAAAGGAACAAGAGCTTGGCAATTATCAAAAGGAATTTTGTTACTAATTTTGGCGACTTTTTTGAGTGAAGTTTTTCGCTTAAATATTTTAAATTATATTTTGTCTTCTGTTATGACATATGGTGTTTTTATGTTAATTGTTATTTTTCAGCCAGAAATCAGAAGAGGTTTAGAACAGCTTGGAACGAGTAAATTTAGTAAATATTTTGGAATAGACCAAGATGTGAATGCCAAAACAAAGGAAAATATTTATAAAATTGCTATTGCTGCTATGGAACTTTCAAAAGCTGGAACAGGGGCATTAATAGTGATTGAAAGAGAAATCAAAATTCAAGATATTACAGCAACAGGAATTGTAATGAATGCTGAAATTTCGCCACAAGTTTTAGTGAATATTTTTGAGCCCAAAACGCCACTTCATGATGGAGCAGTTGTGATTAGCAATCATAAAATTGCGGCAGCATCTTGTATGTTGCCACTTGCGGACGATAAAGATATTGCCAGAGAGTTAGGCACGCGCCATAGAGCTGCGATTGGAATTTCGAAAGAATCTGATGCAATTGTTGTAGTGGTTTCAGAGGAAACTGGCAAAGTATCTATTGCTAAAGATGGCACTTTGATTGCTGATGTTAGGGAAGACGTTTTGAAAAAAATATTGATTAAAAATTTGATTGTGGAGATACCAAAAGTAAAGAAAAAGGAGCGAGCTTCCAAAAAGAAAGTAGAACAGAAACAATAAATTTAATCCAATTTGCTTGACATTATTTTGGATAAAACATAAAATGAAACTAGAATAAAAATTAAGGAGGATTTTATTATGCCATTAGTTACAACTAAGGAAATGTTTGAAAAATCTATGAAAGAAAAATTTGCAATTGGGGCTTTTAACATTAATAATATGGAATTTATCCAAGCGATTACAGAGGCTGCCAATGAAGCAAAATCACCAGTTATTTTGCAGGTTTCTTCGAGTGCAATTAAATATGCAAAAATGAATTATTTGATAAAAATGGTAGAAGCTGCGGTGGAGAGTACGAATATTCCAATTGCACTTCATTTAGACCATGGACCAGATTTTGAAACTTGTAAAATGTGTATTGATAGCGGATTTACATCAGTTATGTTTGATGGTTCAAAATATGATTTTGAGGAAAATGTAAGACTTACGAAAGAAGTGGTTGATTATGCTCATAGTAAAGGTGTTGTGGTGGAAGCTGAGCTTGGGAAATTAGCAGGCGTAGAGGATGATGTTAATGTTACAGAGGATGATGCACGTTATACAGACCCAGACCAAGCCCAAGAATTTGTGGAGAGAACAGGATGCGATTCTTTAGCGATTGCGATTGGGACAAGTCATGGTGCTTATAAATTTAAAGGAGATGCAAAATTAAGATTTGACATTTTGGCAAAAATTAAAGAGAAATTACCAAATACGCCAATTGTTTTACATGGTGCTTCTAGTGTTATTCCAAGTTTAGTTGAAATGTGTAATAACAATGGTGGTGATATTCCAGGTGCCAAAGGTTGCCCAGATGAGATGTTAAAACAGGCGGGAGAAAATGGAGTTTCTAAAATTAATGTAGATACAGATTTGAGATTGGCAATGACAGCACAAATAAGAAGAGTGTTTAGAGAAGAGCCATCTGTTTTTGATCCTCGTAAATATTTAGGAGCTTCTCGTGATGAGATAAAAGCGACAGTTGCTCATAAAATTCAAGATGTATTTTGTTCAGCTAATAAAGCATAATTTTTTTGTAACAAAAATGTAACAAAAATGTAACACAAAAGATATAAAAACAAAAGATATGCTTAAAACAATTGAAAATACTAAAAGAAAGCCGAAAACATTTGTTTTTTGGCTTTTGACATTTTTCGCTTCCTATGATATAAAAAATTAAGAAATATTTGTAATATTTCTTAATTATATAGTGAGCGAAGTTTTGCTTTGCAAAATTTCTTACACTTTTTAACAACATAAGAATAGGTAGGTGTAAAATTATGGGAATTTATAAGGCTGAAATTGCGAACATGAGAAAAAATATTGGAGAAAACATAGGACAAAAAATTTTGATAAAAGAGCCAGTAGGAAAAAGGACAAAGCCAGAAGAAAGAGTAGCAACAATTCAAAAAACGTATAATGATTATTTTATGGTAAAATATGAAAATGCGAATCGTGTAGGTTCCTATAATTATACTGATTTATTTATGAAAACAATTGAAGTGAGTATATCCAATGGGGAAGAATATGTCCCAATATTCATACCAGAAGTGGCTGATCGAAAAAATAAATTGCATAAATTAATGCCAGAACCAGTACAAAATTCGATAATGCAAAAGCCAAACATTGAAACTGCATAAAAGGAAAGAAAAAATATCGCTAAAAAGCGATATTTTTTTTGAAGTATTAGCAAAATGTATTTACAAATTTGGAAATTTTTTGTATAATAATAGTGTAAAAAAATAAAGGAGGTTTTTTATGAAAAAAGATGCAGAAAAAATGTACAAAAGAATGCAAATACTGCTAAAATTAAGTATTTGTTTTATTTTATTATGCTTGATGAATTTATCTGTATATGCAGCAGACGAGATTACTTCCACAGTCTACAAGATAGATGGACAGTATATTTCAAAAATTAAAGGAAAAACGACAGTAAGTGCATTTAAAGAAAATGTGGAAACTGAGCAAGAAATGGTATTTACTAATAAAAAAGGTGCAACATTGAATGAGAGTGCTACAATTGCAACAGAAACTACATTAACAGTAGGAGCCCAAAAGTATACATTGATTGTAAGAGGTGATGTTGACGGAAATGGGCTAGTAAATGCAACAGATTTATCTAAATTAAAATTGTATAAAAGTGGGAAATTAAAGCCAACAGAGGCTGCTAAAAGGGCTGGTGACATTAATGGAAATGGTGTGCTTGATGATGAAGATATTGAAAAATTGAATTTAATATTAGTTGGTGTGGATATAGATGATGTGTTTTCAATATCAAATGTTAAGACTTATAGGGAAGAGATAGAAACCGATATTTTCCAAAAAGATGAGAAAATCACAATTAGATTTAATAGTGATAGTACAGAATATTATGCTAAAAAAATGAAAGTAAATGGAAAAGAATATGAGGTTACGAAAAACGAAGACAGTTATGAAATAGTTATTGATGGATTTTCAAATGCTGGAAAACAAGAAATTAAAATTGAAGAAGCATTTTTAAATAATGGGCAAAGTGCATCAATTAATCAAGTGCTTGAAGTAATTGTTTTGAAAGAGAAACCTAGTATTGACGATCTTACTTATGAAGAATTAGAAACTTCAGTTAAATTAAAATTTACAGTAACAGCAGAAGATTTTGATACGATTGATGGAACTCTTACCATTACAGATGAGTATGGAAATGAAGTAAAGAAACATTCATTAGTAATTGGAGAAAATGAGGTAATATTTGATAAAGAATCAACTGTGGAATATTATGATTTAAAATTTACAGTTTCTTATCATGATGGAAAAGAAGATCATAATAATGAGACAATAAAAGAAGAACAAATTAGTGTTAATGGTCGTTCCATTGAAATGAAAGATATTATAGGTATTAAATTATATAGGCAAACAGGTGAAAATGCGAGTGCAGTTTATGATGTCAATCTTTCTGATTTGGAAAATTTGAATGATTTTGTTGTAAAAGTAGAAATGAAAGATATTCGCTCTTTTTATGCAACTATTCGAGAATATAAAGAAGAAGATGGCAAATTAAAATTTGTTTTAGATTATGAAAATATTGTTCAATATGAAGGTGACAAAAAAAGTAGTCAATTAGAAGTTGAATTTGGAAAGATTGAAAATGGAGTAGCAACAAGGCTTGACTTAGAAAGATTAATTCAATTAATTAATGAAAATCCAGCAGGTGATTTTGTTGTAACGTCAGATTTGGATGCTACAAATTCTAATTTGGATGCTACGATTATTACAAGTGAATTTACAGGAACTATTGATTTTGGTGGTCATAAAATTACAAATTTATCAAAACCTTTATTTAATACATTAAATGGTGCGACAATTAAAAATTTAGTATTAGAGAATGTAACTTTAGGAAATGCTAGTAAAGGGGCAATTGCCAATACAGCAACAGACATGAATATAAAAAATGTTCATATTAAGAATTTTAATTTGACAACAGGCTCAAACCAAACAGCTGGATTTATTGGTACAGCAACTGGTGGAACAATTGAAGAGTGTAGTTTAACAAATGCTAATATAACAACATCTGGACATATAAGAATAGCAGGTATTGTTGGCTATATGGAAGGTGGAGCAATAAAGAATTGTTATGTACAAGGAAAAATGACTTCAACACAAAGCAAAGATGGTAATGGAATAGGTGGTATTGTTGGGCATGCAACTGGAAGTAATCCAATTACGATTGAAAATTGTATTTCTAAAATAGAATTTATGTGGACTGGTGGCGGTCAAAGAATGAATGGTGCTATTATAGGATTATCACAAAGTTCAAATACAATTTTAAAGAATAATATAAGTTTATCAACAGGTACAATAATCAATAAAGTTTTTGGATCAGCGATAGCGAAAACATCTACGAATAATTATGAATTAGAAGAATCAGAATTAGTATCAAATGCTTCTGGAGATATTGTAAAAAAAGTTAGCAAAGATGGATTAACACAAGAATTCTTTAGAGATAGTGCTAATTTTAATGAAGATATTTGGGATTTAAGAAATAGCTCTTATGAGCATTTACCAACTTTAAAAAATGCAGATCCAAATGATGGAGAAAATAAAGAAGATGCAGGAGAAACTTCTAATAATGGAGAGATTTATATACCAGATTATGAGCGAATTAAAAAATTACCAAGTTATGATGTAGCAAAAGAAATTGCTTATAGTAACTTATATAAATTAATGCCATTTTATGATGCAAAATATTTGGTAGAAGATGGAGCTAACATTCCAGCTGATGATATTTTAAATACAAAAATTGTAAAATATGCACTGCCATATGATGCAGATCATAAATTAATTACTTATATAACAGAAGAAGATAGTCAAAAAATGGCAAGTATTAAAGTTATTTTTAACGATAATACAGTACAAGATTATGAACTTACCTTTGATATAACAATTGGAAATATTGTTATTTATAAAATAAAAGATACAAAAATTCCATATAGTTATAATAATTATGTGATTAAACAAAATGCAAGTATCGTCAATACATTAACTGATGCGATTAAAAATTTTGATTATACAAATGACTTAGATCCATTAACAACAACAGCAGATGCAAGACACTATAAAGATCATTATAATGAGGTTATTAAAGCTTCAGCTTCTAATATTGCATTACAATTATTACAAAATGAAGAAGATAGTATTTTGAATTTAGATAACGAAGTTTTAAATAAGAAAATTAAAACTGAATTAATAGATAGTGGAAAACTTAAGAAAGTTATTTATGCTTATAATTACTATGATAGATGGTATAATTTTGAAATAGGTGGAGCTAAAGTATCAGATATCTTATTATTTGAAAATAAAATGTTTAAAGATAATAATACTTTGGATTATTTAGTAAATGAAGTATTGGTTGGTAATATTGGTGTAAATAGCACAGATAGCTTCTTTAAAAGCAATATAGGAAAATATACGGGAAGTTCAGAACTTAAATATTTCTTGGATTATATTATTACAAATATTGGTGGATATAGTGATGTTAATGATTGGTTTACTGAATATTTTGGAGCAAGAAATATTTTGGCTGAATTTGGAGTAGATAAAAATCCAGAAATATTATATCGTGGATGGTATCAACTTAAGAAAAATGGTAAAATGATACTTCCAGTGATTACAATGCCTGAAAATTGCACATACATGATTTCTGGGCCTGCTCATTTACAAATTGGACCTTCTCAGTTGTATCATAAAGATGTAAATACTGCAGCAGGGCAAGCAGCTGTTAGAAAAATTGTTAATGATCATTTGAATCTTGTAAAGAGGCATTTAAATACATTAGCTGGTTCATTTGATCCAGGAAAATGGAATAATTATTGTATTATGGTTTATGATTGTACTAAAATAATTACTAGTTATAAAACGTCTTATTTTCCAGGTACTAATATTGTAATAGGTACTTCACCTGTATATACTCAAGGAAAAGTAGGACAAAATTATCCATTCTTCAAAAACTTTAGTGAGGTATTAGGTTTATGGCAACCAGGAGGAAGTGCTGCTGGTGTTGGAAATACTGCAGGATTCTTATGGTTCATAGCTAGACCAGGTCTTACTAATTTTGATACTTGGACTCATGAATTTGAACATGCTTTATTTGATAAAATTATGTTATTCCAAGCTGGAACTAGATTTAAATATGGTCTTGAGACACTAACTGAAGGTAATGTTGAACAAAATGGTGTTTGGAGTGAAAATAACCTTGTACAAGATGTTGGACCATATTATTTCAATACAACTTTTGATTTAAATAAGGAAGGAAATGCAACTCAAAATTTAAGTCCTGATAGAATTGATACTAGAGAAAAATTAGAAAATTATTTTAAAGGACAACAGAATGCGTTAGACTTGCTTGATTATATTGAAGGTAAGGCATTTATAAGATTAACACCAGAGCAACAGGCAAGAGTTGCTACAAGAATGAATCAATCTGGTTCATGGTCTTCTTGGGGAGCGATTACTGCAGCTCAAGCAGAACAAATGAATTTAACCTCACTAGAGTCTTTATATGACAATAGAATCATTATACGTCCTGAAAATGCATGGGGTGTAAGTGTAAGAGGTCTTAGCGTAATTAATAGTATTGGTCAAAATGATTATGGATTTGAGTCTGTTTGGGTAAATCGTTGGTATATTGGTCATAATGATAACGGTATTCCAGACGCATTTTCAGCAAAACGTAACTATTTTGAAATGCTTGGTTATGCAGGCGTTGATGGATATGTTACTTATGGAAGAGGAAGTACTGCAACAGATTTAGATGCTATTCAAAAAATTACGCAGTCTGTTACTGGTACAGCAATGAATTGGAAAGAATACAAAATGAGTAGATATGCTACGGTAGAAGAAAACATAAAAAACAATAAATATATAGATGTGGATTATATGATTGAAAGATTTTATGAAGCCTTAGCAAGTGATAACAATAGAAATGCATCTCAAAGAACAAATCTTAGAAAAATATATTATCATTATTTAAAGAGTGCTACAAATGATTTTACGGATGATCCATTAGGAACAACAGTTGAGGTTAATCATATTGCAACAGCTGAAGAATTAGTAGAAAAATTAAATAGCGAACCTTATGGCTATTATGTATTAGATAATGATATTGATTTTTCTCATATGACAACAAATGTTACGCAAACTTTTATGGGAAGATTAGATGGTCAAGGACATAAAATAATTGGAAATACTTTACCAATTTTCAATAAGATTAGATATGGTTATGTAGGAAATATTCATTTTGAAAATACTAATATTCCTAAAACTATTAATAATGCAGGAGCGCTATCTTACAAAGCTGAAATGAGTACTGTTGAAAAAATTAGTGCATCAAATTTACAAATGAATTTTGGCGGAAGAAATGATTTAAGCTTAATTGGTGGAGCTGTAAGTAATGTTGTAACAAGAGATTGTAGTGTTGAAAAACTTACTTATCATATCAGTAGTGTAGAGGATATGGCTAAGCTTAATGAAGATACGAGTGGTATATTTGTAATTGATAATGATATAGATTTTGCAGGTAAAACTTATAATGGTACTGTTATTAGTAATATATTTACAGGAAAAATAGATGGTCAAGGATATACGCTTTCTAATTTAACAGATGCTAGCTTATTTGCAAATTTTAGAGGAACAGTAGAGAACTTAACAATTAGTAATTTTACAAATACAGGTGCAGGTAGAGGAAATGGCGATTTTGTGGCGGCATTTACACAAGAATCTTTTACTGCAACTTTTAGAAATATGAAGTTTGAAAATATAACATTATCAGGAAGAAATAATGTTGCTGTTGTTACAGGAATGGATGGAAGAGACAATGCAAATTCTGTATTTGAAAATATAGCTATTAAAGATGCTAATGTAACAGGAACAGGCGTATATGTGTCAACTTGTATTGGTAGAAAATACAATGGAACAATTAAGAATGTTTACGTACAAGGAACTTTAAATGTTACTTCAACAGAAAATGGAGGACTTGTGGGAAGTATGCAACAAGGAGGAACCATTGAAAATGTTATAACAGATGTTGCGATTACAAAATCAAGTAATACTTATAACAATATTGAAAATAGTAGATTTAATGCTTCATTGATTGGAAACATCTATAATACACCAAAAGTTAAAAACAGTATTTCTTTTGGAAACATGAGTGGTTATACAGATAGTGAAGGAAATGAAATTTTACCATATAAATGTGTAGGAGCATCAGAAAGCCAAATTAATAGCTGTTTAACAAATTGTTATGAAGTAGAGGACGAAACAGGAGCAAGTCGTGTAACAGAAAATACAAACGGAAAATTGAATTCAATTACAAAAGAAAACTTAAGTGAAGAATTTTATAGAAATTTAGGATTTAATGAGGACATTTGGAATTTTGATACAGTTTCATCAAAAGGCTATCCTGAATTAAAATAGGAATAAAAATGAGGGTGTTTAAAAATACCCTCATTTTTTGTTGAAAATTAGGTTAATTTTGGGATAAAAAAAGATGAAAATAATTGACATAACGTGGAAGAATGTGGTATAATATTATTATCGGCAATATATTTTGCTGTTTAATTATATAATAGACACGAATGTGTCTTTCACATAAATATATAACTTACTTTTCAGACACGACTCTTAAAAAGTGTCTTTTATATAGTAGTTTATTAACCCCATTCCTAGATAATTTTAGGAACATCAAAAAATGATCTTGAACATTGACAATTTAATAAGTAACTCAATAACACGTATAAAAAAATGGAGGAAACAGATTATGAAAATGCTCACAAAAAGCACATTCAAAATCAAAAAACAGTAAAAAGTGGAGGGAAAAATGGTATGAAGAAACTAAAAAATTTATTGACAACAGCAATACTTGTATTATTAATGCTACTTGTATTTGTACCAATGCAGGCAATGGCAACACAAGTAGCAGTAAATTCTGACTGCGAATGCTTCGCAAACAAGGAGCGGCTGGAAAAACAATTAAAAGAAGAAAATCAAATTATTTTGCTCGACTACGAAGTGATGCTTTTCAAAGTGAAATGTCGTGTAGGCAATATTCCAGAAAAATATAAAGAAGGATTGAAAAAAGCTATTTTTCTGGGAAGTAAGAAAAAAACTGAACAAATTATTATTCTGGAGTGTTCGGAATGTGGACAGTTATTTGTTGTTCCGTTTGGGAAAGAAATAAGCAATGGAAGTCAGGCAGGAACAGGCACCTCTACAGGAGGCAGCAGCACTGGCACTTCGATTGGCGGAGGCTCGTCATCAGGAAGTACTTCTCCGAGTAAACCAAGTGGCGGAAACACAGGAGGAGATTCTTCATCAGGAGATAAGCCGAGTGGTGGAGATAGCTCTGGAGGGAAACCAGGAGATGATACAGATAACAAGCCGAGTGAAAATCCTGGTGATAATACTGGTGGCGATTCTGGGGAGCAGAAGCCAGACGAAGATAATAAACCAGCTCCGAAGCCAGAAGATCCAAAGCCGCCGCTTAAGAAATATGATACTTACGACTGGATAAGTGCCACTAAGAAGGTATATAATACTTCTTCTCAGTTACCAGATATGAAAATTCCAGAAGATGTAAAGTTTAGTGTTAAAATTGTAGATGCAGCTGGAAAAGAAATATCTGAAGCAAAGAATGCGGGAAATTACAAACTTATATTTTCATATGAAGTGCCAGCAGGCTATGAGCCAGTTGAACCAATGCAGATTGCGTTTACTATTGAAAAGGCGAAATGTAATGTAGCATCAATTACATTTTCTGGCAAAGAAGTTACATATAATCCAAATACTGATTATGGATTATATGTCGAGGATTTGCCTGAAGGCTTGAGACTTTCTCATTATTTGGTAAATGGGAAAGAGGTGCAGGATGATTATACAGTAAAAAATGCTGGTGAGTATGTTATTCAGCCTGTTTTTGAACTCACAGATGCAGCTAATTATGAAATTGTAGGGCAGGTAGCTGAGGCAACGCTTAATATCAAAAAGGCTGTGATAGATACAGATGCCATTGAATTTGACGGACAGACAACTTTATTTGACTGGAATAATTTGGATGGGTATCCAATTATGAATGTAGTTGGGGAGCTTCCAGATGGTATTAAGGATATTCATTATGAAGTTGATGGCATAAAAGTAGGAGAAGATTTTGTAGTTGATAATCCGGGTGAGCATAAAATAGAAGTATTTTTCACTCCAGAAGATGCTGAAAACTATGAAGTCGCTTCTAAAGAGGCAATATTAAATCTGGAATATGGGTTTGATATGGTATTAGAGTCAAGCCAGGACGATGGACAGATTGTTCTGACTGTTGGAATAGCAAACATAAATACTAAAATAACAGGTATTTCTGCTATTAATGGAAAAATTGTATTTGACGATACTGTGTTAGACTATGATAGAATGGAGATTGTTGGCTCATCGTGGGATGATACAGATGGAATGTTTGCTTTTAACCCTGATACAGGATTGTTTATAACTTCGACAAAGGAAAATCCTGATATTGATTGGAATAATGAAGAAGAAGAATATTGGGAAAACGTTGACTTCAATATCATGGTTAATGAAGATGGTGCTGTATTTAAGATATATTTTAATATTTTGGATACAACTGCATCTAACATTGAGATTGGAGTGGAAAATGTTGATGGAGCGTCGAAGTTGATTTCTCCTCCAGAAGATGAAGAAATTTCAGATGAGCCGCTTGTTGCAGGTAGACCAACAGAAGTTACTGTAACAACGGGAGAAGAACAGGAAGAAGCAAAAGAAAAGAGCAGCAAAGTTGTTGCATCTAATTTGCCTGAAGTAGAAACAGAAGCAAGAACCGATATTACAACTGTAACTGGTGCTGCGGTAGTTGTTGAAGGATAAGCAAAAAGAAAGGAGATCATTTTGGAAAAGGGAGCCGCTAGGCTCCCTTTTTCTTTTTGCGAAAAAATTTTCATTTTAGGTATTTTTTTTTAAATCTTCCATATATATGTTATATAGAAAAAGCGTAGAAAATAATTTCTATAAAACAGAAAAGGAGGATTTTTTTATGGAAAAAAAGACTGTATCAATGCATAAAAAAATGGCGGAAAAGCTTAAAAATATAGAGATACAAGGAGATATTATTGTTCCTGATACAAAACCAGACATTGTAAATATTATCGGTACAAACTCGAATCCATATATTTATAAAGAGGAGTGTCAAGAGGGGAAATATCGCTTTGATGGAAATGTTGATACACACATTATTTATTTGTCAGAAAGCGGAGAAACCAAAGTAATTAGTACAACATTAGATTTTATGGATTTTGTTGAGGATAGTAAGATTACAACTGATATGTCGACAAAATATAGAATGGAAGTAAGCAATATTGAGACCAAAATTTTAAATGAACGAAAAATTAGTGTAACCATTCATTTGAAAATTTGTTTTAACTTTTTTGTATGTCGCGACATTGAGTATTTAGATAATTTGCAAAATTTGGCTGGGGTTGAAAAACTACAAGAAACAGTTGATTTAAATACAGTTGTAGCAACTAATACAGTCAAGACTTCTTTGAAAGAAGATGTGAGCATTGAAGATGACGATATTTCAGATATTTTGAAATGTGATATTAATGTGGATCATTTTGAAAATAAAATAAGTTACAATAAAGTTTTGTCAAAAGCAGATGCGAATATTAAAATTATGTATATTACAGAAAGCGGAAGCTTGAAGTTTGCTCAATCCACGATTCCTATTATGAATTTTATTGACATGGAAAAAGTGACAGATGAGGATATTTGCAATACTACTTACAAAGTGCGCAACATGAATTTTAAAGCAAATAGCAAAGAGCAAAAATCAATTTCTTGTCAAATTGATTTTGAGGTTTCTTGCGAAGTTTATAAAAAGCAAACTATTGAGCTTGTGCAAGATATGTATGGTATCGAGAAAAATATTACATTTAGTCAAAAATCGGTAGAAGTGCAAGTAGAAGGTGGAGCTTCTCATGAAATGGTGGAAATTAATGAAAACATTTTAGTAGAGGATATTCGTACACTTTATGATGTGGATTGTATGGCAAATATCACGAATAAAACGCAGGCTGGAAGTTTTACAAATTATGAAGGCGAAGTTTGTGTTGATATTTATTTTGACACAGGAAATAAGCTAAGTGTCAAGAAAGCAAAAATTCCATTTATGGTCAAATTAGATTGTGATACAGATGATATTGAAATGAATTTTGTCAGAAAACATTTTAAATTGACAGGAGAAGATGTGGCTTGTGATTTGCAATTGGAAGTCAAACCCAATAGCAGTAATTACAAAACCATTCGTTTAATTGACAATGTAGAAGAAGAGGAATGCGAAGAAGAAAGTGATTATGCTATGGTAGTGTATTTTGTAAAAGAAGGAGATACGATTTGGAATATTGCAAGAGATTTTAGAGTTAGTATGGATAGTTTGATCAAAAATAATCAGTTGGAAGAAAATCAAGGAGTTCGTCCAGGAGAAAAATTGTATATTATGAAGTAAAATGATAAAAATAGATAAATAAAATTACTAATTATAAAATAAGAGGCAGGTATTCACCTGTCTTTTTGTGTTAAAAATGAGGAGGTGGAAAGAGGTGGATATAATTTATTCGCGTAGACGAATTCGATTTCCAAAGCGAAAACGAGGAAAATTGAGTAAAATAAAATTATTGATTTTTACAATTATCATTATTTTGGTGGTAACTATTGTTAGTTTTGTGATGTCCTCATATCCGATTTTTGTGGCAAGTTGTAAAACAGCAGCTGGCTCAAAAGCCAATCATATTGTGAGTGAAGAAGTGGAAAAAATGATGGCACATTATGCTTATCAAGACCTTGTAAACTTAGAAAAAGATGAGCAAGGAAATGTGATTTTTATGCAAATTAATACGATTTTGATGAACCAACTCGTGAGCCAAATTGTCCAAAATATTCAAACAAGAATTGACAATAGTCCAACTACAATGGTGTACATAAATTATGGAAGTGTTAGTGGAGTGACGATTTTAAAGAATTTTGGACCGAAATTTGAAATCGAGTTAGAAACGGCTGGGAAAATTGAGACACAGATTAATTCTAAAGTAGAAAATGTGGGAGTTAATCAGACATTACATAAAATTTATTTGAGTTTGAATACCAATATTGGAATATTGACGCCGATTGGTTCCTTTGGAAAAGATGTGGCATCTGAAGTTTTACTAACAGAAGCCATTATTTTTGGAAAAGTGCCAGAAACTTATTATAATTTGGAAGGAATGGGGCAGTCTGATGTGCTAAATGTTTTGGAATAAAAATTTTAGAAAGGGTATGTACTAAAAAAGCAATATATGATATAATAAAAAAAATATAAGAAGAGAAGGAAAAATAAAAAGATGGATATGTATAGCCGAAATAAAATTGAGGCAGTGAAAGAACTAATCAATGAGATATATTATGTGCAAGAGTTTGATGTAGCTAAAAAATATCAAGAGCGATTGAATGTGATAGAGACAAGATTAGAACAGCTAACAGATGGTTTTAAAGATTATCCAGAAAAGACAAATTTGTGGCAGAAACTTAAAGAAATGGATATAGAGATTTCTATATTTTTAGATAAAGAAGAAATAGGTTTGAAGAGGAAATCTTTGATTAAGAGATATTATGAAAAGAAGGTAGAGGATTTTGTAAAATCGAGTGGAAGTAAAACTTCGCAAGAATTGTACGATGATTTAAAGAGCATGGTATTAGACATAAAAAAAGAAGCAATAGATGAAGAATTGGCTTCTAAAATAGACGAAATATCTGCTATGGCTTTGTTACATATTTATATACAACAATTAAAAAATGGTGAGCCAATTGATTTGAAGTTAGTAGATGAATTATCAACACGAGAAAAGTTGACTGGCGAGATAAAGAATAAATTATTAAAAATGTCAGAAGAAAAAGATGAAATTATTTCATATGATATTCTTAGAATGTGTAAAAATATTACACCAGATACATTACAAAATCAGGAAATGTGGAAAATGCTTGCTGGAACTGAAACAATCCAATTAAAAGAGGAAACAAACAAAACGCCGAAACAAAATTTGGAGAAAGAAAAAACAGAAGTTTTACCAGTTAAAAAGAAAAAATCAATTTTGGAAAAGGTAAGAGAAAAGTTTGGCAAAAAGACAAAATATGTTTTTGAGAAAATAAATGAGAAAACAGGAGAAAAGAAAAGCTGGACGGAATATCATGCTTTTCCGCCAAAAGGAAGAGTATTACGTAAATGTCAAAGTCAATGTGTTGCCTTAGAAATTAATGGAAAATCAGTTGCTGAGGTGGATGCAATGGATCACATGGAGAATTTGCAATCTATTACTTTTGGAGAAGGAATAACAGAAATACGAAGAAGAAACAAAAGTGAATTGCCACCATTTAATCAAGTAAGCGAAATTACTATTTCAGATGATGTGCAAGTGATAGGAGATAACACATTTAATGATTATGCACAATTAGCTAAAATCAATTTTGGAAACAATATAAGAGAAATTGAAAAAGGTGCTTTTTGTAATTGTGGAGCTTTAAAAACAATCCATTTGCCAGCTTCTTTACGTAATTTAGGAGAGTGGGTATTTGCTTATTGTGAAAGTTTAGAGAATTTAGAATTGCCAGAAGATTTAACGCATTTGCAAGCACATACTTTTTGTAAGTGTAGTCATTTAAAAAATATAAAATTTGGTAAGAGTATGCAAAGAATTGAAGAAGGGGGTTTTTGCTAAGTGTAAATCCTTAAAAACAGTAACATTACCAGAAGAATTAATTTCTTTAGGAAAATACGTATTTACAGGATGCGATGCTTTAAAGAGCGTAGAATTTGGTAGTCAATTAAAGGAAATTGGAGACGATTGCTTTAGAGGAGATTATCATTTAGTGATTAAAAAATTGCCAGCTAGTTTAACAAAAGTTGGTAAAAATGTTGAAAAGTATGCTAATAGAAGAACAGGAAGTATTATTCCAATACAGCCATTTTTTGAGGAGGACTTAGATAGAGCAGAATAAAACAGGGAGGGATAATTTTGCAAGATAAACAAAAACAAATTCGAAATTTTAGTATTATTGCTCATATTGACCATGGAAAGTCAACACTTGCTGACCGAATGATTGAAATGACAGGAAGCCTTTCTAAACGTGAAATGGAATCACAGGTTTTGGATAATATGGAAATTGAGCGCGAACGAGGAATTACCATAAAATCCCAAGCAGTAAAAATGAATTATGTAGCAAAAGATGGTTTAAGCTATGAATTTAATTTAATTGATACACCAGGGCATGTGGATTTTAATTATGAAGTATCAAGAAGTTTGGCAGCATGTGAAGGAGCAATTTTGGTGGTAGATAGCACACAAGGTGTAGAAGCACAAACACTTGCTAATGTGTATTTGGCAATTGACGATAACTTGGAAATTTTACCAGTCATTAATAAAGTGGATTTGCCAAATGCGAGGGTAGATGAAGTGAAAAAAGAAATTGAAGATATTATTGGTATTCCAGCTATGGATGCACCTTGTATTTCTGCTAAAACAGGTTTGAATGTAGAAGAGGTATTAGAGCGAATTGTAACTGATATTCCAGCACCAAGTGGAGAAGTAAATGCTCCTTTACAAGCCTTGATTTTTGACTCGGTTTACGATAATTACAAAGGTGCGATTGCGTATGTTAGAATTAAAAATGGAAGTTTGAAGGCAAATGACGAAATTTTATTTATGGCAACAGGGAAAGTTTTTACTGTAACAGAAGTTGGATCATTTAAAGCAGGAGGTTATGTTCCAGCAGAGTATTTAAGTGCAGGTAAAGTTGGTTATATTTGTGCGAGTGTAAAAACGATTTCAGATTTACAAGTAGGAGATACGATTACACTCAAAAATCAGCCAGCCAGCACGCCACTTCCAGGTTATAAAAAAGCGAATTCAATGGTGTATTGTGGGATGTATCCGATTGATGGAAGTGAATATGAGCCATTAAAAGAAGCATTGGAGAAACTAAAATTAAACGATGCGGCACTAAATTATGAACCAGAAACTTCGGCGGCTTTGGGATTTGGTTTTCGTTGTGGTTTTTTGGGACTTTTGCATATGGAAATTGTAATGGAACGCTTAGACCGTGAATTTGATATTGGACTAATTACAACTGCGCCATCTGTTATTTATAAAGTTCATAGAACCAATGGTGAAATTATAGAATTATATAATCCAGTAGATTTGCCACCTACGACCGAAATTAAGCAAATGGAAGAGCCAATTATGAAAGCCCAAATTATGATACCAAAAGAGTTTGTGGGAAATGTGATGAAAGTGTGTCAAGAAAGACGTGGCACATATATTGATATGCGCTATTTAGATGAGACGCGTGTTACGCTGGAATATGATTTGCCACTCAATGAAATAATTTATGATTTTTTTGATACGATTAAATCAAAGACAAAGGGCTATGCTTCTGTGGATTATGAGTTTAAGGAATACAGAAAAGCGGATTTGGTAAAACTCGATTTGCTAATTAATAACGAAACTGTTGATGCGTTGTCATTTATTGTGCATAAGGATTCTGCCTATGATAGAGGACGCAAAATGGCAGAAAAACTAAAAAAAGTAATTCCAAGACAATTATTTGAAGTTCCGATTCAGGCAGCAATTGGTGGAAAAATTATTGCCAGAGAAACTATTTCGGCTATGCGAAAAGATGTGCTTGCCAAATGTTATGGTGGAGATATTACAAGAAAAAAGAAGTTGTTAGAAAAGCAAAAACGAGGTAAAAAGAAAATGCGTGAAATTGGTAGTGTACAAGTTCCACAAGAGGCATTTTTGGCAGTTTTAAAATTAAATGACGATGAAACATAAATAGATAAAAACAGAAATAAATAAAGTAAAGAAAGAAAAAGAATATGGTAAAAAAGAAAAATTTTATTTTGATTTATTTGCTATTAATTGCGATTATGCTTGGTATCTTAATTGCAGGAGTGGTTTCATTTTATATCATTCATAAAAATGATGAAACAATACAATCAGGTGTATATATTAAAGGAATTAATGTATCTGGTTTGACTAAAGAAGAAGCTGTGAAATTGGTCAAAGATAATTTGGATTTGGAACTCAATGACCATTTGATTTTGAAGTACAAAAATTATGAATATTATGTTGAAGTGGAGCAATTTGAGGCTCAGTTTGATGTAGAAGCATCAGTTGAGCTAGCCTATGAAATTGGTAGAAGTGGAAATATCATAAAGGATATAAAAGACTATGCTACTGTTTTAATGTCAAAAATCGATGTAGATCCAGTTTTAAAATATAGTGAAGAAGCGCTTATTTCTTATTTAGAAGTAATTGAAGCACAGTTGCCAGATCAATTAGAGCAAAGTAGTTATTATGTAGATGACGATAAAGTGATTATTACAAATGGAAAAAATGGTGCAAAAATTTATATGGATGAACTAAAAGAAACCATTTTGGAAGAAGTCCAAGATATTACGTATAAAAATACTTGTATTGATATTCCAACTTTTACAGAGTATCCTAACAAAATCGATGTAGCTGCCATTCATGATGATGTTTATCGTCAAATGCAAAATGCATATTTTACAACAGAGCCACGTATGGTTTATGCCGAAGTAACAGGAGTAGATTTTGATGTACAAGCAGTTGAGAATGCAATTAAAGATAATCCTAATGTGGAAGAATATTCTGTAGAACTTAGTTTAACAAAACCAGAAGTAACTGTTAACGATTTAGGAATGGAGGCTTTTCCTGATTTGCTTGGAAGATATTCGACCAAATATATTAATAATCCAGATCGAACTACCAATTTAAGATTAGCTTCCAATAAAATTAATGGAAAGGTAATTATGCCAGGAGAAGAATTTTCGTTTAACAAAGTAGTTGGAAGGAGAACTGTGGCAGCAGGTTATAAAAATGCAGCAATTTTTTCAGATGGGCAAGTGACAGATGGTTTAGGCGGCGGAATTTGCCAAATTACAAGTACACTCTATAATGCAGTTGTTTTTGCAAATATGCAAATTGTTTCAAGACGAAATCACATGTTTGTTCCATCTTATGTAACAGGAGGTCGAGATGCGACAGTTGTGTATGGTTCGACAGATTTCATTTTTAAAAATTCAAGAAGTTATCCTATTAAACTAGTTTCTAGTGTAGAAGGAGGAGTAGCAACTATTAGTGTATATGGTTATAAAAATCCAAATGACCCAGAATATGAAATTTCAATTGAAAATAGTTTAATTAAAACAACAGCCAAATCTCTTGTATACGATGCTTATAAAGTTTATAAACAAAATGGGGAAGTGGTAAAACGAGAAAAAATGTCAAGAGATACGTATAAAAAATACTAAACAAAAAAACTTCGGATTTTATTCCGAAGTTTTTTGTTTAAATTTTTTTATAATTTGCAATTGGGTCTTCTTCATCAAATTTATAATGTGAATTTTGTACATTATCTTTAAATGGACCTAAATCTTCTTCTAATTCTGAACGATTATTTTTATGACCTTTTTTGGTTGCTTCATGAATATTAATACCATTTGTAAATTTTGAGAAATTGTAAACTTTAATTTTTTGTTTTTCTTTATATTTTGATTCTAGGAAATCCACTTTTGCTTTACCAACAACCATTTTACCTTTGACATCTTTTGTTTTATAAACCATTGTTTTAAAAGCAAGTGCTTGCACTTCACCAGGTTTAATATTAGCTTTCCAGTCCCATTTAATTGATTTATAAGTTGGGCTGTATTCTACCTTACTTGAATCATAATCACTTTGAAAGATCCATTCACGATGATCACCAAATTCTTTTGACCAAAATTCGTTATCTTCTGGCGTGTTATTTCCAAAAGTAACTTTTGTTGTACTATTAGCAAGAATTGTATTTTTAAAATTAGCTGTTTCAAACTGTGATAAATTTTGTGTTGATACAATGGCACCTACTCTGTATTTTCTATATAATGTGAAAATATCTTCTGTTGCTTTGCACATAAATGGAGGAAATTCATCAATATATAAGAAATGTGGAAGTCTAGTTTTCTCAATACCTGGACGAGATAGGACAGAGTGTTGCATCAAAAGTAATACAAACAAACCAAATGCTTTATGAACAGTTGCTCCTAAATCTCCACGACGAGTACAAATAAAGACAACTTCACCATTTTTAAGGATGTTATCATAATTAATATTATTTGTTTTATTACAAATAATATTTTTAACGCTTGGATAACGCAATAATAATTCTAATTGAGAAGAAGCCATTTGTAAATATTGCTTATTTTCTTCACGTTTTGGAACATCTTTATAAAACATTTTTTTGAAATAATCAAGTTGAATTTTATATTTCTCAGCCAAATTTGGAAGTGCTCTCATTTGTTCTGCCATATCCTCAATTTGGTCAGGATTGTTGAATACATCTAATAAATCTTCTAATGTAGGTAACGCATTTTCATGTGAAAGTGGATAGATTTCTTTTAATAATAAAGTAATATTTTCAATGGCTTGAACAATGGAAGTTTGTTTCATAATTTCAGAAGTTACCACACTTTTTCCATCCATATTGGTTTCAGCCATTCTTTTCAAAATAGAAGAAATAGAAATAGCTGCTTTCATAGGATCCTTAAAAGCAAATGGATTTAAACCAATTGAATTGACATTATTTGGATCAATGATATGATAATCAATTCCCAAATTATCGGCAACATCCATCATATGTGATAAAGATTCATAATCAGGTGCTAAATAAGTAAGTCCTAAATCTTTAAAAACAGAATTTTCACTCGCATAAGAAAAAGCCAATTTTGATACATAAGCTTTATAAATTTTTTCTTTGCTAGAAACAGGTGTTAGCATATTTAAAGAAAAATTTTCATTAATGTAATCGTTTGTGTAGGGACAATTTAAATTTGCAATACCAGTACGTAGTGCTGTAAAACCAACTTCTTTAGAAGCTTCTTTTAAGAAATATTTTTTCTCTAAATCTCTTGCAATCATTGGTTCAAAAATCATAGAAGTCTTTCCAGAACCAGAAGGTCCTGTCACTAACATTGCTTCATAACGTCTATTTTCTGGAATTTTAACAATTTTAGAAGTATCACGATCTTTACAAAGTACAATTTCACAAGTATATGGACCAGTACCTTCTTTTGTATTGGACAAATCAATTCCTGGATAATCTGTAATGGAATCTCGAATATCCTTCATATCGTTTACTTTTAAATAAATAAATTTAAATAATGGATAGAAAGTAGTAACTGGGATGTACCAAGCAACAGATGAAAAGGCAGGTTTGATTAAATCCATAAAAGTAGTAATAATATAGCTGTAATTAGGAACTGAGAATAATAATAACCAGCCAGCTTTATTAATCCATTGAACCAGCATAGAAACGGAAACCGTGTATAAAACAGTAGCATATAAATACAAAAATGAGTATTTGATACGAGAATGTGTCACAAATTTTGAAGCAAAAGAGAAATAAAATGCAAATACTGGACATGCAAGTGCTAAGGTATATTTAATTGGCCCCCAATAAGAAACAGATATGCCAGAAAAAGCAATCAATAAAATTTCTGTAACTCTGTCGACTACAATATAAAGAGAAATTAATGTTAGAATATAAGTTACAAAAGTGTTTCTGTCAGTTTTTAATTTTTTTAAGAAATCGTCAATATATTTCATGAGTTTGTTACTCCTTTTAAATTTCATTCTAAGGCACGCAATTTTTAATCTATATACTTATATTATCTTACAAAATTGCAAAAAAAGCAAGTGTTTTGTGAAAAAATATGGTAATTTGCACAAAAATTTTTGTAGGATTAAGACTAAAATAAATTTTTGAGGAATATTTATAAAAAAGTATTGAAAGATTACCAAAAAAACAATATAATTAGGATAGCCGTTTGAGCAAAGTGAATTACGGATATCTTAGTCAATATTTCTGTAAGAAATATTGACTACATTAGTAAATGGAAAGGGAAGTTATGTCAAAGATAAAAAAAGAAGGATTTATGCAAGGTGTTTTATCACTTATGTGCTCACAAGTAATTATCAAAATACTTGGTTTAGTGTATAGTATGTATCTTACCAATCGTGAAGGATTTGGAGATAATGGAAATGCGATTTATATGAGTGGCTATCAAGTATATGCTATGCTATTGACTTTATCTTCAATTGGGGTTCCCAATGCTATTTCAAAATTAGTTTCAGAGAAATTAGCAGTAGATGATAAAAAAGGAGCAAATCGAATTTTTAAAATAGCTTTTGTAACATTTGCATTTATTGGTTTTGGTGGGACACTTTTGCTATTTTTAGGAGCAAACATAATTGCTAATCAATGGTTGCAAATTCCAGAAGCAGAATATACCTTAATGACACTTTCACCTGCGATATTTTTTGTATCCATTTCATCAGTTATTCGAGGTTATTTTAATGGGCACCAAAAAATGTCTGCAACAGCACGTTCTCAAACCGTAGAACAAATTTTTAAAACAACACTTACTATTATTATTGTAGAAATTGTGGCAATTTGTACCAATGTAAATACAGAATTAATGGCAGCTGGAGCTAATTTGGCAACAACTTTTGCAACCTTTTTAAGTTTTTCTTATATTTTTTCTTTATATAAAATGAATCGAAAAGAAGAATGTAAAGAGTTAAAAATGCAAAAAATAAAAATAGGCAAAAAAGAAACCGCTAGCTCAATTATTCAAAGAATTTTGGCAGTTTCTATTCCAATTTCACTTAGTTCCTTGTTGTCAAGTATTAATAAAAATATTGACTCTATCACTGTTGTAAGACTATTAAAACCATTAATTGGAGAGGCAACTGCGAAAGCAAAATATGGAATTTTAAGTTCAAAAGTTGATATTTTAACGTCAATGCCACTAGCGTTTAATATTGCATTTGCTACTTCATTAGTGCCTGTTATTGCAGCAGCAAAAGTAAAAAATGATACAGAAACAATTAATAAAAGATTGCGCTTATCATTATTGATTACTATTTTGATTGCTCTTCCATGTACATTTGGTATGTGTATTTATGCGACACCAATATTGGAATTATTATTTCCAAATGCAAGTTCTGGCGGTATGTTGCTTGCTATTTCTGCATTGACAATTACTTTTACGGCGCTTGCGCAAACGATTAATGGAGCTTTGCAAGGCTTAGGAAAAATCAGAGTTCCAGCAATTGCACTTGGATTGCGGTGTTTTGACAAAATTAATTGCCAATGTTATTTTAATTCCAATGGAAGGAATTTATGAAAATGGAGCAGCTATTGGCTCAGTGCTTTGTCATATAGTTTCTTTTTCGATTGTATATCAAGTGCTTAAACGAACAGTTAAACTTAATTTTAGCATTAGTGGTATGTTGATAAAGCCGTTATTGGTTACAGTGATTATGTCAGCGGTTTCATTAATTTGTTATAAAGGAATATTAATGCTTGGAATTGCTTCAAGAATAGCTACGATATTAGGTATCGTAATTGCAGTAGTTGTATATACTATAGGTATTATTGTTTTAAAAGTTTTATCAGAGGAAGATATTTATATGTTGCCATCGGGAGATAAGATTTATCGATTTTTACAAAGGATAAAACTATATCGCTAAAAGCTTGAAAAATGAGCAAAAATGATTTGAGTGATACTTGTAAATATTGAAAAATGGATAAAAATTTAAAATTATTGAAAAATAAAGAAGGATTTTAGCTAATTTTGGCGAATAAAGGTATTAGTAGACAAAACTACTAACTAAAAACTATTGGGAGGTAATTTAAAATGAACAAAGCTGAATTAATCGCAGCAATAGCTGCAAAAACAGAGACAACAAAAAAGAATGCTGAGGAATTTGTAAATTCATTCGTAGATGTTGTAACTGAGGCATTAAAAAAAGGAGATAAAGTTCAATTAGTTGGATTTGGTTCTTTTGAAGTTATTAAGAGAGCAGCTAGAAAAGGTAGAAACCCACAAACAAAAGAAGAAATCAAAATACCTGCATCTAAAGCTCCAAAGTTCAAAGCTGGTAAAGCATTAAAAGATATTGTTAATAAAAAATAATAAGAAAATAATAGAAAATAAAAAAGCAAATAGTAAAACTATTTGCTTTTTTTATTATTCTTCGTGGCCACATTTGCATTCGCAGTCACAATCTTCTGGTTCAAAAGGTCTTTCACAACATAAGTCAACACCTTTTAAACATTTTCCTTCTTTTCTACAATGTTTACAAATTTTAACATGTTCCACACGATTTGCCCAAATATCTATTGCATAGTGTTTATCAGAGCAAAGAGGTCCAAAAACAAATTCTCCCTCTTTATTTGTAAAAGTGTGAGAAACAGGTTTTCTATCATGTTTTGTAACTTCTAATAATTTAACAACAGCATCTTTTACTGGTTCATTACAAGAGTCTTTAATCACACCAAAAATAACATTTCTGTGATCCTCATCTAAATTTATTTCTAAGTCAAATTGTTTACCAGCTTCAATAAAACCATCAATATCAACAATGTGTTTTTTATCACATTCACAATCAAAATCCATTTCCATTTAAATCATTCCTTTATTATAAATTTGGAAGTACTTCCTTATAAATAATATGTCAAAAAATGGAGAAATGCGACAAGTTTTAGAAATTTTTAATCATCATCTAAATTTTCAAATAAGTTAGAATTATAAAATTCACTTAAAGTAATATCAAAGCCAATACATAAATAATAAATAGTTTGTGTAGTAGGAGTGTTACATCTAGATTTTATGATACTTCGAATGGTTGAAGGATTGATACCAGAACGGATGGCTAGTTGATTAACATTCATATTTTTTTCTTTACATAAATCAACAATTCTCTCACGTACAGCAGTAGATAAATTCATAAAATATTCTCCTTTTATTACTTTTGTAAAAATTGTACCAAAAAACGAAAAAAAATATGCGTGAAAAATAACGCAGAAACTATTGACAAAAAATTTGGTAAGAATTATAATAAAAAACATAAAAGCGTTAAATTTAACGCGTAACATAAAATTAATAGAGGAGGAAACAAATGAAAAACAAGTTAAAATTTCAAACAAAAGAGGAAAACGGTATAACATTAGTAGCACTAGTTGTAACAATAATTGTGCTCTTGATTTTAGCAGGAGTGTCGCTTAATTTGGTGGCAGGAAGTAATGGAATTATGGGAAAAGCAGTAAAGTCAGTAACAGTCACAAAAGAAGCGCAAAAAGAGGAAGAAATCCAGTTAAAATTAGCAGAAATTATGATGGATTATTATGTAGAAGGAAGAGGACAAACTTTACAAGAATACATTATAGAAAAGTGCAAAGAAAATGAAGGCGATATTTTGAATGTTGGGAATGGCATGTTTTCAACAATTGATGGAGACTTATATTATACAGATACAGAAGGAAACACGTCAGTTATTGAGATTGACAGTAATGGGAATGTGACAATAGAAGGAAGTGTGTCAGCAGATGGAAGTATCAAAGATGAGAAAGCGCCAGCTATTTCTGTAACTACAACTTCTAATTCGATTACCTTTGTGGCAAGAGATATAATTTCAGGAGTAGCAGGTTGGAATTATTCTGAGACAAATGAAGAGCCAACAACATGGAATGAAGTTTCGCCAAGCCAAAAAAGTTTTAGTTATACAATTGAAAATTTAACGAATAATACAACATATTATATTTGGGCAAAAGATGCGAATGGAAATATAAGTCAAGCTAAAGAAGTAAGAACAAGGGATTTTGATGAACTAGATTATGAAATTAGTTGGGAAGAAGCAATGGCAACGATTACAGTAAAATCGCCAAGTGTTGGAGTACAATTTAAAACAAGTCAAGAAGGAAGTTGGAAGAATTATTTAGCAAGTAATCAGCCAAGAGTGGCAAGTGGAACAACTGTATATTTTCAAGTAACAGATGGAACGAATACAAAAGCATTTGAAACAGTAAAGCCAGTATTGACTTATCAAGTAAGATATCATGCAAATGGTGGAAGTGGAACAATGAAAAATAGTGTACATGAGTATGGAGTGGAAAAAATTTTGCCAGCTAGTCAATATACAAAAGAAGGATATTTTGTAGGAGGTTGGTCAACTAATAGTGATGTGACAAGCATAGAATATAAAGAACAATCAAGTGTGATAAATTTGACTAATCAAAATAATGGAATTGTGGACTTATATGCGGTGTGGGTGGAAAATAACATATATTTATTAAAAAATGGTGTTGACCAAACATCGATTACAGGAGGTTGGGAAGTAGTATGGATGAATGAGGGATATCAAAATGGATTTGTTGAGTGGAATTCAGGATATTTAAGTTTGGGAGATCGTTCGAGCACATATGGGAATCCCTCCTTATTTACTAAAAATAATATAAATGTTATGCCATATAAAAAACTTCATATTGAGTATGCTGTACCTGAATGTGTAAAGGTTCAAACATATGTACCAAATGCATCAATACTGATATGCGAGGGGTATTCTAGAAGTGGAAATGGAGATCTAAGATATAGTAATTTGTTTTTTGAGGGTTCACTAATGAGTGGTGAAACTGTTCCAAGAATGACTAAAGTATTTGATATAAGTTCAATAGATGACTTAGGGAGAATTACATTAACAAATTATTCTCATTCAGCAGGTGGACAGAAAATAACATTAAATGTTTATAATGTGTGGATAAGTGATTAGGGAAGTCAAATGTAAGAGCATTTAAAATGCTCTTATTTTTGTATAAAAAATAAGGCAACAAAGTTTTTTTGAAAAAATTTTGTTGTGCCTTTACAATAAAATTTATTTGTGATAAACTAAGTTAAAGTGAGGAAGTTATGAGAAGAAAAAAGTCGAAAAAATTTCTTGTAAGAAGAGTTGTAGCAATACTTCTATTACTTATTTTGATTTTGATTATCAGAAATGTAATTTCTGATTTTTGGAACCAAAATCAGCTAAAGCAAATACGTTTGTTATATAATAGTGAAGTCATACAATTAACAAATGTTTTGCAAATTGAAAATGAAGTAGTTTATATATCAGAAGAAGATGTGAAAAATATTTTTGATGATACAATTTATTATAATGTTGGTGACAAAGAACTAATTACAACTCATAATAAACATGTTGCAGTTTTGCATTTGGACGAAATGCAAATGATAGTCAATGATTCCAATTTGGAAATGCAAGGAAAATTAAAAGAAATAGATGGAAAAATTTATTTACCAGTAAGTGATTTAGGAATTGTTTATGATATTGAAGTGGAATATGCTAAAGATACGAATATGGTTATTATGGATTCTACACTAAAAGCTAAAAGTCGAGTTATGGTTTTAAAAGATACAAAAGTAAAAACAGAAAAATGGCTTTTTACAAGGACTTTGGAAAAAGTCAAAGTTGGTGATTTTTTATATGTGCTTGAGGACTTGGGAAGATATTTAAAAGTTAGGACAAACACAGGAAATATTGGTTATGTAAAAAACAAAAAGGTTTCTAATATAGAGGTGCTAAGAGAAGACTGGATAGAAGAAAATGTAGTAGAGAGTGATTTTGAAAATAGTAGTGATATGTTTACAATCAATCAGGAAAATGCTGGGATTACAAATATTTCTAATTCTTTAACAACTTATTTACAAAGAAATCAAGTTATTAATAAAATTTATGCAGATATGATGCAAAGTGGAAAACGAGTGCTTTGTATTGATTTTCAAAATATCGATGATAGGAATTGTTTTTATCGTTTTGTGATTGAGTTAGTGCCTAAATTTAAAGAATCTGGAATGAAAGTATGTGTGAAATTAACGCCTCAAATAGAAGAAGATAAAATTAAGGATATAGTTGATTTTATCATAAAATAATGGGAATTATGGAGATAAAAATGGAAAAAAATTTAAA
>CATLEX010000011.1 GCA_949927455.1 uncultured Clostridia bacterium | reverse complement strand
TCTTGTTGTATTTCATTTGTTTTTGGTACTTTTTCTTTGCTTCCTCCCATTCTTATTTTTACAATTACTACTATTAATAATAATACCAATAGCACCGCTATTCGCCTTTTTTCTTGGTTTGTCATTTATTTTACCTCCTTTTTAAAAGTATTTTAGCATTTATTTGAATGACAGTCAACACATTTGTTGTAATTCGTTGAAATTTAATAAAATTGTTACATTTTTGTAATAATATTTCATTCGTTAGAATCCCTTTTCTTGTATATCAAAAAAGCTTACATCAAATGATGTAAGCTTTTAAATTATTCATCTTCTAAATATTCACTTGGCGTATACTGTATGTCAACCTCTGGTGCCTTTGTATTGCTCTGACTATTCTCACTTTTATTCTCTGTTTTATTTTCCTTGGCTTTTATTTTAATGTCCAAATTTTTATCTACAACTGAATTAATTCTTTGCATTAAATCTGGAACATAATCCATTAATTTGTCAATTGCAGAAGAATGTTCAATTGGCATAATTTTAATCGAATCTTGCATTACCACAATAAACGCAACTGGACTAATACTCACCCCAGCACCACTTCCACCACCAAAAGGTAATCTGTACTTTGCTTCTTCTTCTTTATCTTTTTTTCTATATTCATTAACAGTCTCACTTTGAAACTCGCTACCACCTGCTGCAAATCCAAAACATACTTTAGAAATTGGAATAATTACCATGTTATTTGATGTTTCAATTGGTTCTCCAATAATCGTATTAACATCTACCATATCTTGAATGCTATTCATAGCAGTTTTCATAAGACCTTCAATTGGATGTGTTTCATTCATATTTTCCACGCTCACTTTCTTTTCATTTTACTCAAAACTATTATTTGTTAAAAATAGATTTTTATTCAAAAAACTAAACATTGAGTGCACTTTTTTCTTCTACTACTTTTTTTAAATCTTTGTTTTCTCGTAATTTCTGTTTCTGAACTAAAAATACTTTTACAAAATCAATCATATTAATAGATAATTTTAAAGAAAGTTTAAAACTCAACTCATTTGAATTATAGATTGGTACCACATGATAGTAATAATTTTTGGAATTTACCTTTTTTCTATTTTGGGTAAAAAAGATACTTAAAAAAGTTGAAACTGCAAATACAGAAAAAACCGTAAGTAAAACATCTTCTGTTCCAATTTTCAAATCTATTTTAAATTCATTTAATTGAACTTTAAGTATTTTCAAAATTTCTAAAATAGCTAATATCTTAAAATCTTTTACTTTCAGATTAGTCATTTGCAAGTTTTGATAGGGAATTGACCAACAAAGAAAATAAATTCCATCTTTTTTTAAATGAATATTAACCACTTTTATAAATCCCAATAAATAAAATCCTAAATTCACATCAAAATCAATTTTTTTTGACTTTCGTTCTTTTTGCAAAGACACAACTTTAATTTTAACTTTTGATGTTATCAAAAGCAAAAATACCACAAAAAAAATACTAATCAATATTTTCATAAACTTTCTCCTAAATATTGATAGTATTTTTTTCCAAAAGTTGATAATTTATGCAAAAAAATGCCAAGCGATGCTTTAACATCACTTCCCAGACTAAAAGAGCTTTTCAAGTAGTTCATTTTACCTTTTATAATTTCAAAAACATTCTGATCTACTACTCCTTTAATTTTATCTACAAAATTTCTCCCATCAAATCATAACCTCTGACACCTATAATTTTACATTTCACAAAACTTCCGACCATCGTTTTGCAGTCAACAGCTGACATATTTTTGATATAAATGACACTATCCTCATCTGGAATATCCATATAGCTTCTTGCTATCCAATAATTCTTGGAACTGCTATCAATTAGCACTTCATAGATATTGCCCACTTTTTCCTGCAACTTTTCCTTGACAATTTCTTCTTGCAATTTCATTACATCATTCCAACGCTTTTGCTTTGTTTTAGTCATCACTTGATTTGGCAATTTTGCAGCTGGCGTTCCTTCCTCTTTAGAATATTGAAATGCACCTAATTTATCAAACTTTGCCCTTTTTACAAATTCATATAATGCTTCAAAATTCTCCTTTGTTTCTCCAGGAAAACCAACTATCATTGTCGTTCGAATAATAACATCAGGAATTTCTTTTCTTAATTTATTCATCAAACTTTCAATCGACTTACTATCACTTTTTCGGTTCATTTTTTTCAAAACTTCATCCGAAAAATGTTGTAATGGAATATCAAAATAATGGCAAATTTTTTCACTTTTTTTGACTACTTCAATCAATTCGTCTGTAATACTTTCTGGATACGCATACAAAAATCGAATCCATTTAATATCTTCTAATTGAGTAAGTTTTTCTAGTAATTCTGCAAGTTTCGGCTCCCCATATAAATCAATTCCATATTTTGTGGTATCTTGTGCAATCACAATCAATTCTTGATAACCTAAATCTGAAAGCCTTTTCGCCTCTTTTAAAATATCTTCCATTTGGCGACTAATATATGGTCCACGAATAGCAGGTATCGCACAATACGTACAATGATTACTACAACCTTCTGCAATTTTCAAATACGCCGTTTTTTCGCCTGTGGCAATACACCTTTCCATATAATCTAATGTATTTTTCGATTTTGTTTCTTGTCCAAGCAAATTTTGAATTTTACTCCATATTTCATCATATTCATCTACTGAAACAAACAAATCCACTTCTGGCAAAGCTTTTTCAAGTTCTAACTTATATCTTTTTACTAAACAACCAGTTGCAATTAAATATTTGCAATTTCCATTTTTCTTATATTCCGCCATTTCCAAAATAGTATTAATTGCTTCTTCTTTCGCACTTTCAATAAATCCACAAGTATTAACAACAAGAATATCAGCCTGATTTGGCTGATTGACAATCTCAAAATTTTCTTTTTTAAATTTTCCAATTAGCATTTCTGTATCAACCAAATTCTTGCTACATCCTAATGAAACAAAACCTACTTTCATTTTTTCTCCATTTCTCTCTTAATTAAATTTATTCATAGCACTGTCAATTCCATTTTTCAAAAGCTCAATTACTGCATTTTTAGCTTTTTCTACACCTTGTTCTAATCCAGATTTTTCTTCTTCTGGAATGGCACCAATTACGTATTCAATTAAATTTTCATCATTTTGAGGTTTCCCAATCCCCACTCGAACACGTGGAAAATTTTCATGATTTAAAAAATGCGTAACTGATTTTATGCCATTATGCGTCCCTGGCGAACCACTTTTTCGAATTCTTATTTGCCCCACTTCAATGTCCATATCGTCATAAATAATAAGGATATGATTTGGTTCTACTTTGTAAAAATTTACAAATTCCACAACTGCTTCTCCGCTAGCATTCATAAAGGTTTGCGGTTTTACCAAAATCACCTTTTCTCCTTCTATGACTGCACTTTCATATTCACTCTGAAATTTTTTTCGTGCCACTTCTAAGCCATATTCTTTGGCTAATTTATTAATGACTTCAAATCCCATATTATGTCTTGTATTTGCATAGTCTGCTTCTGGATTTCCCAAACCTACGATTAAATACATTTTGCATCTCTTCCTTTCCTAAAACTCGTGATAATCGTATCCACAACTACGAAGCAATCGGTTCATAATCGCAATTCCTAATCCTTCCATTTTAACACCTTCCATTAAAATCACTTGTCCTCCTAATGAATCCGCTTTTCTCAAACTACTAAAAATATTACGTGCTACTTCTTCCAAATTTTCCTTGCTTCCTATACTAATAAAACGATGTTTTGACACAACAATATTTTCCTTATGTTCCTCAAAGCCTAATACCACCACATCACCTTTATAATATTTGATTAAGCGATTCATTTCAAAAATTAGTGTTCCTTCATTTTGTGAATAAATCAATTGTGCTGGCGTTTTAGGAGAATAATGTTTATGTTTTAAACCAGGACTTTCTACCTTTTCTTTTTCGTCAACTGGAGCAAAAACTCCATCTGCAAACTCAACACACCCTATTACATCTTGAATTTGTTGTGGGGTAATTTTACCGTGGTCTTAAAATATGTGGCACTTCATTCACCACTCTTACTACTGTAGATTCTAGTCCAATTTCCGTTTCTCCTCCATCTACAATGGCTGAAACTTTCCCTTCTAATTCTTTTCGAATATCTTCCACACTTGTTCCACTTGGACGTCCTGAAATATTGGCACTTGGTGCAACAATTGGAACACCCGAAAAAGTAATAATACCTCTAGCAATCACATTATCTGGCATTCTAACAGCAACCGTTTTTAATCCCGCTGATACAATCGTCGGAATTTTGTCTGTCTTATCTAGAACTAAAGTAAAAGGTCCAGGCATAAAATGATCTATCAGCTTTTGCTCTACTGTTGTGATATCTGTTGCAATTTCATAAATTGTTTTTTTATCTGCAATATGTACAATAAGTGGATTATCCAAAGAGCGACCTTTAGCCATAAAAATTTTTCCAACAGCCTCTTCGTCATAAGCATTCGCACCAATTCCATAAACCGTTTCTGTTGGAAAAATCACAATTTCACCATTTTTTATTAAATTACATACAATTTTTAATTCTTCTGTATTGGTTGATTTTTTCCAGTTAAAATACATTATCTCTACCTCACGTAGCATACATTATATCATAATTTTCTGACTTATGTCAATTTATATTTACAAAATTAATTCTTCCAATTTACACATAGTATCTTTTAAAATGTCTTCTCTGTCAAAAGATGTATCTACATACCAAATATCCAATTGCTCACATTTTTCTTTCCATTCTTTGCTTTTCATTGTCCAAAATCTACAATGTTTTCTCATATATTCTTCTGTTTTATAATAAGTCCAATCTTTTTCTTCTTCATATTTTCTTATTTCAATAAAATGTTGTTCTTCTGTTTGTTCTGGAAAACCAAGAAAAATTATCACTGTATCTGGTCTTGCAAATAATTCCTTTGCTTTTTCAGGAGAAATATCACAACTATCAATAATATAATTAAATTTTTCATTACATAAATTAATACTTCTATAAAACAGATATGCCAAAAATTTTGGAAAATCTTCCTTCATCCCATTACCATTTTTGTTATTGATATCATTTTGTGGCAAAACTTCACTAAAGGCTTTTCTAATCGCATCACCAATTATCATATGATAATTCGGATATTTTTCACATATCATTTTAACCAATGTTGATTTTCCAGCACGTGATGCTCCAAATATTGCAATATTTTTCATTTTTCTCTTTATCCTATATCAAATTAATCTCTTTATTTCCTTCCACTACTTCTCCAATCAAATAAGCTTCTTCTCCGCAATCTTTCAAAATTTGTAAAGACTGTTCTACTTGATTTTCTGGCACAATAATTGCCATACCAATTCCCATATTAAATGTGTTATACATATCATGTTTTGGAATATCTCCCACTTTTTGCATTAATTGGAAAATCTTTGGTATTGGATATGCATCTTTTTTTATATTTAGTGCTACTTTTTCATTTAACATACGAGGCATATTTTCATAAAAACCACCACCTGTAATATGTGAAATTCCTTTTACGTTTACTTTAGAAATTAACTCTAAAGCTGGTTTCACATAGATTTTTGTGGGTGTTAGCAAACATTCTCCTAAACTCATACCCAGTTCTTCTTCATACTGATTTAAAGCATTTTCGTCTGTTCCAATGCGAAACAATTTACGAATTAGGGAAAAACCATTGGAATGCACACCACTTGAAGCAAGCCCAATTACTTTGTCCCCAATTTCAATATTCTCACTATTAATCATTTTTTCTTTATCTACCATTCCAACTGCAAAGCCTGCTAAATCATATTCATTTTCTGCATACATCCCTGGCATTTCAGCTGTTTCGCCACCAATTAGGGCACATCCTGCTTGTCTACAACCATTTGCCACACCACTGACAATACTTGCCACCATTTCAGGAATATTTTTCCAAAGAGACATATAATCTAAAAAAAACAATGGTTGTGCACCACAGCACACAATATCGTTCACACACATAGCAACACAGTCTTGCCCAATGGTATCATGCTTGTTCATTAAAAAAGCTAATTTTAACTTAGTACCAACTCCATCTGTTCCAGATACAAAAATTGGTTCTTTCATACCACTTAAATTGGGTGCAAAAAGTCCACCAAAACCGCCAATATCTCCTATTACTCCTTCATTATATGTACTTTGAATTGATTTTTTCATAAGTTCCACTGACTTATAACCAGCTGTTACGTACACTCCTGCATTTATATAACTTTAGATAAAACTTTTTTCCATTTTTTACTCTCCTTTAAATTGATAGTTTTAGTATATCATATCTAACCAAATTTTACTATACTTTTTTACAAAAAATAAACAATTCTTAGTAAATTTATTATTTTTTACTTTCATTTCCTCTTCATTGCCTTCAAAACCTCTTTTTGCTCTTTATCAATTCGATATGATTCTCGCATTTTTTGCAAAGCTTTGTTAAATGTAAATTTATCTAAATGATTTTCACTCTTCAAATAATTCATTGCCTTTTCATTAAATTTCGTTCCAATTTCTGCTAAGCACCACGCCACAGCCATTTTAACATAATATCCTTGGTGTGAAACCAAATCTAGCTTGGCTAAAACTTGGTCAACATATTCTTCTGTAATGTAATAATCCAGCATCATAATGACCGCAAAACGCACTTCAAACTCTTGTTTTGAATGTAAATAAGACTCAAGAAAATTCCAAATTTTTGGCAAATCCTGTGGCTTGATTTTTAAAGTTGGACAAAATGTATCACAAATTGCCCAACTATCGATTTTTGGTACAAACCATTTTACATATTCCAATTTTTCCTGCATTTCTATTTTTTTATAAGCAATTACCAAGCCTTGCAAAAGCACTTCTTCAAAGCAATTGTCATCTGCTTGTTTTAGAAATTCATTCCAGTTATCTTGTTTGGCAATTTTCTGCGCCAATTTTCGAAGTTCTGGGATACGAACTCCTAACATTTTTCTTTTCGTATCTGGACACAACTTTTGATTAAATTTGGCATATTTTTCATCCATTAAATCTCGTAATTCTTGCCTGATTTCATTTATCATTTTTTAATTTTCTCCTTTTTCGTCATATTACAACATTTCGTTTGCAATTTTGATTTTTTTGTGATATAATTTATATATACTAAATCGGAAATCAACAGAAAGGAGTTTTGCTATGAATAAGAAGGTTAATAAGCCATTAACAACTCTTTTGATATTTTCACTTCTGGATTTTATTCTTATTCTTTACATGGCTATTGCGCCATTACTCTTCTAGTCATTTCTGTTAATCTTGCAGGGTACGGCTTCGTGCCCGTCTTTTTTATTTTCTAATTAACAAATTAATTCCTAAAGTCGAAAAGATTGACAAAACAAAAATCACATAAAATACATTCATATCTACAAAGTAACTAATCACACTCAGTCCTAAAAACACAAAAAGTTCTGTAAAACATAAACTCATTTGCCCCACTGTTGACAATATCGAATTATCTTCTTTGGACAATTTTATCTTATTTTGCAAAGAGGTTTGCACAGTTGTTTCATATACTTTTTCAAAGTTGTCACTAAGCATTTTATTAAAAGAAATGAATAGTTTATTTTTGGCAAATAAAAACACACTAGTTATCAGCATTTTGATGACACTTACAAAATCATTTGTTTTTTGGGTGTTTTTATCTGTTAATTTTCCGACTAACACGACTGTTATAATCTGAAAAATAAGTGAGATTGCCATCACTGTTCCAAATGCTACAAAATCCTGCAAAACGAGATATAAATACAAAGGCACAAATAATCTTTCAATAATGTGATTGGTTCGCAAAGAATACGCTAATTCGTAACTATCTATGTGCTTAAATACATATTTTATCGTTTCTTTAAAGATATGTTGGTTCTTGATTTGTGGTTTGTAGTCCACAACCGCTGTGCACAAATAATCTAGCAAAAAGAAAATCGAAATGATGAAAAGTAACAAAGTTTGATTATTGGTTACAACTCCCCAAGTTACAACTATACTGGCAAGTGCTTGTCCACAAATTCTTGCAATGTTTCGCATGCTATTATATCTGCCACGATGTTCATTTTCAACATATCGACTTGAAACAGCATCCTCAATTGGATTTGCCAAAGCTCCAGGCAAACTCATTACAAAAATAAATAAAAGCAAATTATTTTGTGCCCCATTTTGTATCATATAAACTCCAGCAATTCTTAACAAATTAGATAAAATGGTACAAGTAGAAATACCATATTGAGATGCTATTTTTAAAAATAATGGTGAGCATAAACCCATGATACCAAAACGCAAACCATAAATAAAAAGTATTTCATACAAAGGCATTCCATTTTTGTATAACATAACTGTGCCAAATATATCTGTAAATGAATTAGCAAATGCAAAGAAAAATTTTGTCAAGTATAGCCATTTGTATTCACTTTTGTAAAAATATTCTTTCATTAGTACTCCTCAATTTTCTTTAAAATTCTTTCTAAACTTTGTTCATTTTCATTGTGAAATTCAATTATTTTCCCTAAGTTTATTTTTTGATACTTTTTTGTATCATTTTCTTCTTTCAATTTACTATAATCTTGATTTTCTACTTTTTCGTACTCATTTTTATACAATGGATTATAACTATTAAGTTCGTGAGCTGGATGTCTTTCATCACTTAAATCTCTTTTTAAAATTCTATTCCAATTTTCGTCAAAATCATGTACAATTGCATTAATCGTAATAACTTTGTAATTATATTTTTCAGAAAAATTTTGAAATGTACTTTTCCATTTTAAACTAAATGGATATTCTATAATTATATTTTTATCTTTTCGCTTCATACTCTCTTCTAGTAAATTAATAAAAACACTATTTGATATTTTATTTAAATCTTTCTTCTGCTCTTTGTCTTTAACTCCAATTGTATCAAAATTAGCTTCTTTCACTTGATCTAGTGATAACAAAACAGAGTTTTCTATTTTCTCATTTAAAAATCTAGCTAAAGTTGTTTTCCCTGAACCAGCCATTCCAGTAATAATGATTAATTTATTCATATTTTCTTTCTCCTTGTTTCATATGCCATAATTTTTTTATTTTAAATTCACAAGTTTTCTCTTTTGACTTACGCATTTCATTATTAAATTCTACAGAATTCCATTCATATAAAATTAAAAACATAGCCAATACTATCATTATAATTTGTGTATTTTCTACAAATGCCATTGTAATAAAAATCATTTGACTTACTACTCTTCCAACAAATATAAAAGTTTCCATTCCAATAAAATATTCTGCTTTATATTTCTTTTTTAGAACATCTAAATTAGACAAATTAAATTGATTGTTAGCATTTATTAATTGTGTTAAATTTTTGGATATAGTTTGGAAAAAGTTAAACAAAATGACTGTAAAGCTGTTACAATTTGCAATCATCATAAACAACGAAAAAACAGTAAGAATAGTTGTAATTTTCAGATTACGACTATAATTCGATGCCTTCATCACTTTTGCAAAAACAATTCCTAGCAAACAAGTAATCGTGCTAAAAATAGAAGTAAATATCCCTAGACTAAAACTATTCGAAAATACTTTTATCATATAAATTGTAACAATACTTGCAAACGCTCCTTCGGAATAAGTAAGTCCACCATAAAACTTTAGTTTATAAAATTGTCTAATAATTCTATTTTGCTTTACAATTTTACTATATTCTGCAAAATTTGTTTTGGGTTGGGTTGGTACATTATTATCTTTATATTGAAAAGATAATATAATTTTAATTACCACAATTGCAAGAACTACCATAAGAGAATTTAAAAAACCTGATGTAAATATATAAGTTCCCATCAATATTGGAAATACTATTGCTAAAATTGATTTTACCGCTGTATACATTCCATTAAATTTTGCTCTTTCCTCATTTTTTATCCCATCTGACTCAAATATATTATAAACAGAAAAATAAAATCCTTCTTCTAATCCATATAAAATTCCAAGAAAATACATATAATCTACTATTTTTTCTCTCCATAGCAAAATTGTTAGAAAATAAATAAATTCTAAACCAATTCCAATTTTCAATAAATTGACACGATACTTAGATTTTGATAAATTTCTTAAACTAAAAATAGTAAAAAATATAGTTGTTACTGACACCAGTTTATAAATTCCAAATGGTAATATATTGCTGGCAGATAAATCTAAAAAATACAATACTAAAAAACTTTCTACAAAAATATTTAACATACTTTTTAGTACTCGTAAACTAAATAGAACTTTATAATTATTCATTTACTCTTTCTCCACAAATTCAATATCTTCTCTTCGGTATTCTTCTGGCTTTAGACCAAATCGTGTTCGCATATAGTCCAAAATCAAAATAATAACAGCAAGTGATACTAGACCAAAAACTAAAAATGCATCTTTAATGTTAATAACATCCACTAACCAACCACCCAACATAGCAATAATACTGGCTGTTATTCCACCAACAAATTCATAAGCAAACGTAATTTTATTACGCATTTCTGGCTCACTAAAATTCTTCAAATATTTATACTCTAATATGTACCAATTAGATGTTGCAATCCTAGCAATCCCATACATGAATAAAATCATGGGCAAAATAGCATTTCCTTGAAATCGAGTTACAAAAAATCCAACTATAACATAACTCAAAATATAAGTCATTGACAAAAAAGTTAGCACTCGATTTTTAAATTTCTTTTCTAAACTTTTAATTAAAGCAACCGAAAGTCCTCCAATAAAAGTTAAAATCGCAAAAATCATGGAAAACTGTTCTTCCGAAATTCCAATATCAACTAGCAAATCACCTTTATAAGTATCATAGACAGTAATAATTCCATAAAACACAGCACCAAACAAAATATATGATTTCATTCTTCTTGAACCCACAATAAATTTCATAGATACCTTTAAGTCTTTTGAATATTCTTTTACTGTTTTCATAAATTTGCTTTTTTCTAAGTCTTTTGGCTCATAAATTTCTTTGAAAAATATAGAAACAATAGTTGCTAAAATAGCAAATCCCAAACAAATATAAATTGGTAAATATTGATTAACTACAAAAAAATATCCTGCTGTTAATGAAGCAATTCCATCTAATAAATAATAAAAAGTTCCACCTTTTGCCTCTATTTTCTCATACAATCCATCTCCACCTTTCGTAGCAACTGAATCATATAATAAATTAGAATCCGTAATCGCTTTAATGCTAAACCCAAGTGCACAAACAAACATCGCTACTAATATGCTTAACATTCCTTGACAAAATAATAAAATGATAAGGTGCAAAGCCACAAAAAAATTGGCTGCAATCATACTTTTTCTTTTTCCAAAAATATCAGAAACTGCAACTGCTGGCACAAATGTTAAAACTTTGAAAAACACAAATGCGCCACTGATGATTAAAAATTCTGTTGTAGTAATTCCTTTTGTGATAGTAAAAAACAAAAATTCAATCGAATTGTAAAATAACAAATCCCATGAAAGCATTTTATAGATTGGATATAATTTTGCATTTTTTCTTCTAGCTTTTTTTAATTCTCTTGTGTTCATTTTTATCTCCTTTACACATTGACTAATTTATAATATTCTCCTTGTTTTTGCATTAAACTTTCGTGATTTCCTGCTTCAATTATTTTGCCATCTTGCATAAAAAGAATTTTATCGCAATTTTTAATCGTAGACAAACGATGCGCAATAATAAAACTAATTTTATTTTTCGTAATTTCTTCTGTTGCTTTTCTAACAAGCATTTCAGATTTATAACTAAGAGACGCAGTTGCCTCATCCAAAATAATAATATCTGGATTTTCCACCATAACTCGCGCAAACCCAAGCATTTGCTTTTCACCATTGGAAAACAAATCTGTCTCATTATCAATTACTGTATCATAGCCATTCTCAAACTGTATAATCTTTTCATGTAAATTTAATTTTTGACAAATTTCGACAATATCTTCTTTTGAAATATTTTTATTGGCATAATTAATATTTTCTAAAATCGTTCCTTCAAAAATAACCACTTTTTGCATAATATAACCAATTTTATCACGCAAACTTTGGATACTAAACTCTCTGTAATCTCGTCCATTGATTAAAATTTGTCCTTCTTCCAAATCATAAAAACGACATAACAAATTTACAAAACTTGTTTTTCCACTTCCCGTTCTACCAATCAAAGCCACTTTTTCATTTTGATTTACTGCAAGCGAAATTCCTTTTAACACTTTCTGGTTTTCGTTATACGAAAAATGAATATCTTTAAATTCAATCTCTCGAACTGCTGGCAACTCTTCTCCTGTTTCCCAATCTTCCTCTTGCTTTTCTAAAATTTCCAAAACTTTTTGATATGAAATGCGACTGATGTTTCGGTATTGAAAACCTTCAATCACCCATTTTGCATATATTTTAGGCGACGAAATATAACGTGCTAAAATAATTAAAGCCCCATATGAAACGATCCCTTTTACAATACCAATTCCACCCATTAATATTGTCACAACCAAAACAAATGAAATAATATATTCATAAACACATGTATAAATTCGAATATTTTTTTCGAGTTGATTAACAACGCTTTCATAATTTTCTAGCAAATTCTTCAATTCGCAAATCCTTTGTCTTTGTGCATTTAAAGATTTAATCGTCTCAAAACCATTGATTTGCTCGTTTGAAAAATTCAAAATTTCACTATTGATTTTTCTTTTGTGCTCCATAAATTGAAGTGATTTTTTCTGAAACACAAAAGCAAGCACAAATCCGATTGCATAAATCAGTAATGTAACACAAATAATCGGAACATTCAAATACATCAAAACCACTAAACAACCAATCAATCTCAATACTCCACCAGTATATGAACGGTCCAATCCCATCGTCCAATAACGTGCAATTTCTTTTGTATCATTTAACACATTTTCCAAAATGCTACCTGCATTCAAATGGTCTATTTCTATTTGTTTCATATTTTGCAATTTAACAAAAATTTTTTCTCGGTAATCTGCTTCTATATTTCTCTGCAAATTATTTTCTGAAAAATCCTCATAAAAAGTTGCTATTGCCCTTGTCACATTAACAATTACATAAGAAATGCCTAATTTAATAATCAGTTTAATATCTCCTTTTGGAATAGCAAATTCCACCATAACAATCATAAATGCAATAAATACCACTACCATAATGCTGGTAAGTGTTCTTCCCAAACTTGCATGAAACGCTAACTTTTTATAATCCTTCCATATTTTTCTAAACATCATTCTTCCTCTTCTAGTATATTATTTTTTCTCATTTCAATAATCTGTCGATACGGTTCACTGTGCTTCATAAAATATTCATGTGTATTCATTTCTGCTTTTTGATCATGTAGAAAAACTACATTTTGACACGCTTGTACCACATGAATATCATGCGAAATAATCAGCACACCTTTATTCATAGCAATCATATTTTCCAAAATCGTAAGTTTCGTTTTTGTGTCCAATTTGGAAAGCGAATCATCTAAAATAATAAATTGATTATCTGCTAAAATATTTCTCGCAATAGCTAACCTCTGTTTTTGTCCACCAGACAGATTTTCTCCACCAGTTTCTAACATTGTATTTAGGCTTTCTTCAAAATTTTGAATATCTTGATAAATATCTGCTGCCTTCAAAGCTTCTTCCATTTCACACTCTAACAATTCTTTATTGGTTATATTGATATTATTTCGAATTGTATCACGAAATAAATAAGTATCTTGAAGTGCCAAACCAATATATTCTCGAATACTAATTAAATTGACATTTTTTAAATTTGTTTCTCCTATTAAAATATCGCCTTCATATTCATAAAAGCCTAATAGAGTCTTAACAAGAACTGTTTTCCCGGACACCATTATCGCCAATTACTGCAACGTTTTGGCCTTGCTTAATTTTCAGATTAATATTCTCTAACAAATTATTATCACCTAATTTGATATTTACATTTTGAAAAACAATATCACCTTCTAATTTCTGATATTCCTTATTTTGATTTTCTTCTTGAACCTGCATTAAATTCGACAATTTTCGATAAGATACCAAAAATTGATTGACATCTTTTAACTTATCTACTGAATCATAAATATAATCTGAAATTTTTGTAGCATACGTCAAAAGTACAGAAACAATGGCTAATGTCATTTGCCCTTGCACCACCATAATTCCGCCAAACAATAAAATAATTGGTTCCTTAAAATTTCGAATCGTATGTGTACCAATTCCATAAATAACACGATATTTTCCAAGCCTCAAATCTTTTTTTCGATAATCTTCATTTAAAGATTTAAAATCTGCAATTTCAATATTTTTTCGATAAAACGCTTTTTGCATTTTCGCATTTTCCACAGCATTTCTTGTTTTCTCAATAATTTGCTTATTCGCCTCTAGCGTATCTTCCACAAGAGGAAGCGAAAATTTATAATACCAAATCGAAAGCAAAATAATCAAACCACATAAGATAAATACAAAAATTCCACAAGTTCTGTTTAACTCAAAAATTTGCACTACTGAAAAACCAACAATAAAAATCGTATCCAAAAATAAATTTAATTGAGAATTAAAAAATTCCGCATAAATCAAAGCATCATTGTTTACCCTTTGGATCACATCTGAATGATTAATTCCGCTAAATTCCATATATTCCAATTTGGAAACATGTTTTAAAATCATTTGTTTTACATTTCGATTAATCTTCAAATTAAATTTTGTGCTAATTTTGCTTCTTATGTACTTTACAGCAAATGCAATTGTATTCAAAATAACAAGTACTAACACTAAAATCACTAATTTTGCAATCATGCTATTTTCATAAAAAAAATAAATAATCCACTTTGGAATGACTTCCTCTTTTTGCATCACAACGCCATCTAATGCATATTGAATAAACATTGGTACATAAACATCTAATTTTGAGCAAGCCATTGTCAAAATTAAAATCCACAAAATTTGCTCTTTCGTTCCTCTCAAAGTTTCTTTCAAAAAACTATTTCTCTTCTTCATTTTCCCTCACTCCATTGTTCACAAATTCCTCAATTACTTGATTTCTATTAAAACTTGTATCTAAAAATGACAACTGATATTTTTCGCATTCTGTCCTCAAAAACTTGCTTTCTTCAATCAATCGTCTGCACTTTTCTTTTAACTCATTATCCGACTTCTGACAGTCCTCTTCTCTTTGTTCAAACATTCTCATTTGACAAAACTTTTCTTCCACACAAATATCTGGAAATCCCACAAAACAGATATCACAAATATTTTGATTAATATATTTCACATAATCTTCTGGAGCTAAATGATAGGTATCAATCAGCAATTGATTTTCTTTACTATCTTCTAGCATTGCATTTAAAAATGGTGCAAAATTTCTACTCACGTTTGTAAATTTTTCAGCATGTGTAATTCCAAGCTCTGGAAAACGTTTCTGAAATGCTCTGACAATATTATCCATTGGCATATAAATACAATTTCGTTTTTCTGCTATTTTCTTACAAATCGTTGTCTTTCCACCTCTTGATATGCCAGCTATGATTAAATGTTTTTTCATCTTTTTCCTCACTTTTTTATTTTAATTTTATTATACAAATAAACAAAAAAAATAGCAACAAAAAACGACATGAAATTACAAAATATTTCATGCCGTTTCTCTTATTCTCTTTCTTTGACTTGTTCATCCTGTACCATATTTTTTTCTGTTGTTGGTTCCCCAAAAACAGATTCCATTGCAGATTGAATTCTAGTTTCCAAACCACTTTGTTTTTCTAGTTGTAATCTTGCAATTATCTGTAAGTTCTCTTTAAATCCATATTTTTCAAACAACTCTGGATGCACTCCCTTTAATGTCCTAGAAGCTTCCAAAAGTTCTAAGAATTCACTCGGATTATTATATTCTGCTTTCCCTTCTCTTGACTTCTGCTGGGTCAAAAATAAACCAATCCCTACCATTCTTCTTAGTGCATGATGAGAAGCTTCATCATTTACCAAAGCTCTACTAATCATTGCCGCATGGTAAGCATCTTCACAAATTTTATAAACAAAACTATTTTCAGAAACACCACACCTTGCAAAATCTTGAGAACGTATTCCCCACATTTGTTCTAATGGTGTTTTCTTAATTCCAACATTTTGCTGAGCATATTTGGCACCTAAAAGAAACACATTTGTCATTTCAAAAGCATTTGGGTCAGTTTCTCGATTGTCCTGAATCCAATTTACAATTCCATCTGCCCTATCATTAAATTCTTGTGGATAAATATTTTCGCTTAAATTTCTATATTCCCTCATAATATTTCCTTTCCTTATTTTAAGAATATTATTTGCAATTTAGAAATTTATTTACAAGCAATTTCTGGCAAAAAACTTTTTAATTTATCCTTTGTTTGCTTATATCCCTGTTCATACAATTCATCCACTTTTCGCCAGTCTAACAGTCCCACATTATCATGCTCTATTGGCAACAAATAATCTGTTCCATCCCACTCATAACGAGCCAATTCATGGCACAAAATTCCAAACGATTTATCCAAAATCTGAACCACATTATCACAACATTTTTTTTGAGATTTATCCACAAACACAATACTAATCACTTTATCTGCCCCAATCCTTTTTGTCTCACGCCATGGCAAATTCTCTGCCAAACCGCCATCCACCAAAAGCGTATTACGGTATTCACATGGGCAAAAAACACCTGGATAGCTGCAACTCGCCTGCACCGCAGTCCCAATATCCACATTATTAATGTATTTAATATTGGCTTCATTTTTGATTTGCCCACCAGAATGAAACACATATAATTCTTCTGTATAAACATTCACCGTCGGAATAATCAGCTTTCTTGGCACTTGATTAATGTTTTGAATTCCCTTTGCACCACATAACTTATGCGCAAAATCATAAATCGATTTTCCACTATTTAATCCAGTCAGCTTAATTTTTCCAGTTTTGAAAAAATTTTTACTCACATTCCAAATATTATTTAGGTCCCAATATCCAATTTTTCTGGCATATTTTTTGAATGCACGATAAATTTCGTCCGTCGTATAACCACAAGCATACAATGTCGCAACAATACTTCCTGACGATGTCCCAGAAATATAGTCAAAATGAATTCCAGCTTCTTTAAAAGCTTTAATAGCTCCAATATGAGCAGCCCCCTTGATGCCTCCGCCCGACAAACATAACCCTAATTTCATAAAAAACTCACCTAAAATATCATATTCTAGGTGAATTTATATTGCTACAAATAACTTAAGTTTATCTCTTTAATTTTGCAAATATTAATCTTACTTATTTTTTACTCCGCATAAAAAAACATACCACTTTCAGTGCGTGTTATAACAAACAAGAACCATCACAAAGTGATGCTAAATCGCTAAAATGATTACTAGTGACAGTTCCACTTCGAACAACTGCATTCATTGTTACTGCTTTAATTTCTTCTTCCATTCTTGCTACTTCAATAGCATCTACTGCACTTGTTTGCCTTGTTCAAAATTCCATTACTTCCTGCTACCAAATTAAGTGATACTCCTACCAAAATCAAAAGCACAATAATCGTTACAACTAAAGCTACCAATCTTATTCCTTCATTTCGAATACCTAACTTTTTCTTCATAAGTTTTTCCCTTTTCTTCTACCTTATTTTGTATCCTTATTAATTGTCAAAATTTTACATTATTTTTGCAAAAAGTCTTTATTTATCGAAAAACTTATGGTATAATAGAGTTGTATTTTTACATAACAATAATCAATGAGAAATTAAGTGAGGTGATTTTTATGTGGAAAATTTGGCTGATTATTTCTGGCATTTTCTTTATTCTGGAAATATTTACTGCTGGTTTTCTTGTATTTTGGTTTGGTATAGGAGCTCTTATTGCAATGTGTGCTAGCTTTTTTATTGAAAATATTGTCGTACAAACAACTGTATTTGTGATAGCTTCTACTATTTTATTATTTGCCACAAGGTCTTTTGTAAACAAATTTGCCAAAACAGAAAACAAAACAAAAACAAACGCATATTTTATTGAAGGAAAAACAGCAAAAGTAATTCAAACAATTGACCCAATTGAAGGAACTGGTCAAATTAAATTGGGTGGCGAGGTTTGGTCAGCAAAGTCGTTTGATGACACATGTATTTCACAAGATACAAACGTTATTGTAGAAAAAATTGATGGTGTAAAAGCTATCGTAAAACCCATTTAGAAATTAAAAGGAGGAAATATTTTATGGGATTTTTATTAGTTGTATTTATTATTATTGTAATATTAGCACTAAAAACAATTAAAGTCGTTAGACAATCTGAAGTCTACATTATTGAAAGATTAGGTAAATTTCACAAAGTAGCAGAAGCTGGTCTTACTATTATTGTACCCTTTATTGATACAGTTCGCTCTGTTGTGAGCCTAAAACAACAAACAATGGACATTCCACCACAAGGTGTTATTACATCAGACAATGTTACCATTACAATTGATACTGTTGTATTCTACAAAATCACAGATCCAGCAAGAGCTGTTTATGAAATTCAAAGTTTGAAAAAAGGTATTGAATATTTATCTATTACAACCATTCGTGATATTGTTGGTAAGATGGAATTAGACGAAACATTTAGTTCAAGAGATGTGATTAACGAAAAATTGAGAGTTATTCTAGATGAGGCAACTGATGCTTGGGGCTGTAAAATCGACCGTGTTGAAATCAAAGATATTACGCCACCTGCTGACATTCGTGATGCCATGGAAAAACAAATGAATGCAGAACGTAATAAAAGAGCTTTAATTTTGGAAGCTGAAGCTGAAAGACAATCTGCTATCACATTGGCAGAAGGTCGTAAACAAGCAGCCATTTTAGATGCAGAAGCAGATAGAGAAGCTAAAATTAGAAGAGCAACTGGTGAGGCTGAAGCGATTAAACAAGTAGCTGACGCAAAAGCCCAAGAAATTCAATTGGTTTACAACGCAATTCGTAAAGCAGATCCAAACGACAAACTAGTTCAATTAAAATCTTTAGAAACTTTAAAAGAAGTAGCCAAAGGTGAAGCCAATAAAATCTTTATTCCATTTGAAGCAACATCTGCTTTAGGAAGTTTAGGTGCAGTAAAAGATGTTATGACAGAACAAACCAAAAAAAGTAGCAAACAAAATCAAATTATTAATTAAAAATAAAAAAACTTGGATTTTAAAAATCCAAGTTTTTATTTACACAAATTCTTCAAATACCAAATTAGCAAAATCTAAACCTTTTTTAGTTAAGCAAATCTTGTCTAAATCCACTTCAATCAATCCTTTTTCTTCTAACTTACTAATCTCAAATCGAAAATAAAAAAGTGGATGAATATGAAATTTTTGCTCAAATTTTGAAATAGAAATTCCTTCTAATTTTCTAAACCCAAGCATCATATATTCTTTGGCTTGTGCCTCAAAATTTTGCTTTTCTTGCAAAATTCGATTTTGATCAAAATTATTACATTCAATATTTTTCGCATATTCTTCAAACTTATCTGTATTTGAAAATCTTTTATTATCAACATAACTATGTGCTCCTACACCAAATCCAACATACTCTTCTTGCTCCCAACATGCTAAATTATGTTTTGATGCAAAACCACTTTTCGCAAAATTCGATATTTCATAATGTTCATATCCATTTTGCTCCAAAATTTTCTTCGTATTCCAATACATTTTTCTTTCCAAATCTTCTAAAGGCATTTTCAATTTTCCACTCGAAATTAACTTCTCCAAAGCCGTTCCTTCTTCTAAAATAAGAGAATAAATCGAAATATGCTCTGGCTTTAATGCTATCACCTTTTTCAAACTTTCTTCTACATCTTCCAAACTCTGACTTGGCAAGCCTAACATCAAATCAACATTTATATTCGTAAAACCTATTTGTCTAGCTTCTTGATACACTTTTTCAAATTCTTCATACTTGTGAATTCTACCCAACATTTCAAGCAAATGATTTTGCGTCGCCTGCAATCCAATACTTAAGCGATTAATTCCAGCTTTTTGATAACCTTTTAATGTTTGCAAATTTACTGTTCCAGGATTAATTTCAATTGTTATTTCTGCATTTTTGGATACATCAAATTGCTGAAAAATGACTTGCAGAATTTTCTGAATTTTTTCTGCTTTTAAATTAGATGGCGTTCCACCTCCAATATAAATCGTGTCTATTTTTTGCGCTATTTGAGTATTTTGAATTTCCTTAACTACATTTTCAACATACATTTCTTTACTTTCTTCTGAACAATTATCAAACGAAATAAAATCACAATATCTACATTTTTTCTGGCAAAACGGAATATGTACATAAATTCCACTCATCTTAGTTCCTCCGCTAATTCATGAATTTTCTTCAACTTTCGGTTTACCATAGATTTTCCAATTTTAGGTTCCATTAATTCTCCCAAATCATGCAAACTCAAATCTGGATTTTCAATTCTCAAATTGGCAATTTCTTGCAAATCTTTTGATAAATTCTTAAATTTTCGCATTTTTTTTAGCAAATGTATATCATCAATTTGCTTTAGCGCAGCATCTACTGTCTTATTCAAATTCGCTGTTTCACAATTGACACGCCTATTTACATTATTTTTCATTTCTTTCATAACACGAATATCTTCAAATGCAAGAACTGCTTTATTCGCACCAAGTAAAGCCAAAAATTTTGAAATTTCTTCGCCTTCTTTTAAATATAATTGAATTTTGTCATTCACCTTAATTTTCCTAAAATTCACCTGATATTCTTGACACAGTTCTTGCAAAAAGTCACAATACTTTTCTTCATTAAACATCATTTCTAAATGATAATTTTTTTCTGGATTTGCAACAGAACCTGCGCCCAAAAATGCTCCTTTTATGATATTTTTTCGTAAATCTCCTGTTATATTTCTAGCATCCTGTAGCACTTTTTCTGCATCTCGATAATGTATTTGTGCAGCATACCATTTCCCTTTCATTTCAGGTTCATAATCAATTTTCAAATGGAATAAAATTTTATAAAAATGCTCAATATTAAATTCATTTTCTGTTACAAATTCGAAAATATCCTGTCTTTTTAGCATATTTCCACTCAAAAAATAGCCTACCAATTCAGCACGAAAAATTTCTGTATTAAATTGATTAATTTTACTCAAATTTTCTTTCACTTCAAATGAAAATGACATTTTATTTCCTCCATTTTCCGCACAACAATTCGGTCATTAGCTCCAAAATCCTTTTTGCTATAAATTTCACAAAATCCGCTATCTTTCAAGATTTTCTCTACTTTTTCTCTTTGATTAAAACCAATTTCTACTGCTAAAAATCCTCCCTTTGTCAAATATTTAGGTGCATCTTGAGCTAAAATTCTGTAAAACTCAAGTCCATCTTCTCCGCCATCTAAAGCAATTCTTGGCTCATTTTTAACTTCTTGCGATAAATCCTGTAATTTTTTTGTCTCAATATAAGGTGGATTTGAAACAATGATATCAAACTTTTCAGACACATTTTGAAACATATCAGACTGAAAAAAATCGCATCTTACTTCATTTAAAGTAGCATTTTTACATGCTATTTTCAGCGCATTTTCGCTTATATCAGCAGCTTTTACTTTAGTCTTTGTATGTTTTGCAATTGAAATTGCAATTGCTCCACTTCCTGTACACATGTCCAATATTCTTATATTCGGTTTCATATTTTGCGCAAGTTGTATTACTTCTTCTACTAAAATTTCGGTGTCTGGTTGTGGAATCAGTACATCACTGTCCACATAAAAATCAAGCCCATAAAAACACTGATAATTTGTGATATATTGCATTGGAATTCCTTGTATTAATTTTTGAATATTTTGATAAAAATTTTCTTCATTTTCGTTCAAAACTTCATCTTCTAAATGCAAACTTAAAGTAGCCTTTGGAATTTGCAACTCAAACTCCAAAAGGCTTCTTGCTTTCAAAATCATATCTTCTACTTGATACTTTTTTAATTTTTCAATTCCAATTCTTAAAACACTACTAACTTTCATATTTTCTACAACTATTTCTGCAAAATTTCTAGACCTTTATTCAATTGTTCATCAACTTTTTCAGCTCCTTCTTCCTCAGGTACATCCTCTACTTCAACATCTGGCTCAATTCCAATTTTGTTGATTTTCACCTCATTTGGTGTAAAATATTCTGCTGTGGTCAGCTTCAAAACACTACCATCTGTTAAAGAAAATACATTTTGTATGACACCTTTTCCATAGGTTTTCTTTCCTACTATTGTTGCTTTTTTATTATCTTTCAATGCCCCCACTAAAATTTCAGAAGCACTTGCTGAATAACCATTTACTAAAACAACCATATCCATGTTAATGACTGGTTCCTGTTCTGCTTTTGTAACTTCTTTACTCTCTTTTGAATCAACTGTTAGTAACATTGTTTGACCTTTTGGTATAATCATATCTGCAATTTGTAATGCTTCATCTACTAAACCACCTGTATTATCTCTTAAATCAATCACCAATTTTTGTGCTCCTTGTGAGTGTAAATTTTCAAACGCTGTTTTAAATTCTGCGCTACACCCTTCATCAAAAGTCGATAATTTAATATAGCCAATCTGATTTTCTTTCATTTCACTTTTGACATGATATACTTTAATTCCTTTTCTTTCTACATCAAATTCTAAATATTCATTACCTCTTAGAATTTTCAAGTGAACTTTCGTGCCTTCTTCTCCTTTTACTTTAGAAGCAACTTCTTGCGTATTGGAACCAATCATAGATTCCCCATCAACTTCTATAATAATATCTCCACTTTTTAACCCAATAGCTTCTGCTGGTGATTCTTCTATTGGCTCCAAAATGACAATATTTCCAGAAGTATCTTGGCTCATATAAATTCCAATTCCAACATAATTTCCTAAAGCATCTGCTTGATAATCTTCCCATTCACTAGCAGTCATATATTCTGAATATTCATCTCCTAATCCATTTACATAGCCTTTCACTGTTTCATCCATCATTTTTTGTTCATCAATATCACCTATATAATATTCATCAATTAATGTTCTAAAACTTTTTAAATTAGTTGAAATTGCGTTAATATTTTCTGTCCCATTTTCGTTTGAACTTCCCATGACTAGCAAATGATTTCTTCCCATACTATTGTATGTTACATAAAATGTAATAACCGCTGTTACACATGCCACTAACATAGTCATTAATACACATTTATAAATCAATTGTTTTCTTTGATATGATTCCATTCTTCCTCCTCTTAGAAAGCTTGCTATCTCATGCAACTTATGGTAAATATTGAGCTGGATTTACTCTTCTTCCACTTACAAAAATTTCAAAATGTAAATGGTTCCCTGATGAATTTCCAGTTGAACCAACATAACCAATCACTTGACCTTGCTTAACTTGCGCATTTTTTTCAACAGCTCTTCTAGACATATGTGCATATAAGGTCATAGTTCCATCACCATGGCTAATAGATATGTATTCTCCATAACTTCTATAACCACCTGAACTATTTCTTAAAGCTGTTGAAATTACTACTTTACCATCTTTGGCAGCTAATATTGGAGTTCCTTGAGGACATGCAAAATCAACTCCCGTATGACCTTTGTATCCATTCATTCCAGTTGTAATATTTCTTTTTGATTTTCCTGACAATGGGCAAATAAATCCTGAAGTATTTGGTGTAAAACTAGTATCAGCATCACTAACTGGTTTTCCAGCTTTTTTAGCAGCTTCTTCTGCGGCTTTTCTTCTTTCTTCTTCTTCTTGCCTTGCAATTTCTGCTAGTTGTCTTTGAATATCTTTTTTATCTTGTTCAAATTCTTCCAATTTTTGTTGTAATTCTTTTTCTTCAGCAGACAAATTCCCTACTAGTGTATTTTTTTCATTTACTAAAACAGACAACGAATTTCTCTTATTTTCTGCTTGCGTCTTTGAACTCTGTACTTCATTTTTTGCGTTTTCTAGCGCTATCTTCTCAGTTTCAATTTGCTTTTTAGTATTTTCAATCCCATTTAATAACTCATTATCATATTCTGTTAATTGCTCTATTACATAATATTTTGATATAAAATCTGACAAACTACTAGAACTTAGTAACATATCCAAATAAGAAGTCGTTCCACTCTCATACATAGCTACTAATCTTTTATTTAGTAATTCTTGTTGTTCCTGATATTTTTTTTCTTGATTCTGAATATTCACTTCTTTTTCTGTAATTTGAGATTGTAAACTAGAAACTTGTGTTTCTAGAGTGCTAATTTCATCTTCATATGTTCCGATTTGTGAATTATAATTATTAATTTGATTTAAAGCATCTGTCATTTGGGACTTGACACCTGCAATTTCTGAACTTGTTTCTTGAATTTGTTTATCGATATCTTTTTGCTCATTTGTCAAATCTGTTTTTTGATTGGCATAAACTGAAATTGTTCCTAAAAACATTATCATAATAAGTAAGATACTAATAATATATTCAACTTTTTTTAATTTATTAATTTTCATTAGAAATAACCTCCTCTAATTCTTTTGTGTCTTTCTTTAATTCAACCATTTGCATTGCAGTTTCTTTCCCATCTTCTTGTTGCAAATAATCTAATGGATTGACATAGTTCCCATTTACTCTAATTTCAAAATGTGCATGTGGACCTGTTGAATAACCTGTAGATCCTACTTTTAAAACTGGTGTTCCGCTGTGTAACTACTTGTCCGTTCCTCAACTAAAATTTCAGAACCATGTGCATATAAAGTAGAAACTCCTCCTCCATGGTCAATAATAACCATATTTCCATAAGCACGATTAAAACTTGCTTTTGAAACAACTCCATCATTAGATGCTATAAAAGTCGTTCCCATTGGTGCACTAATATCAATTCCTGTATGAAGTTTATATACACCAGTAATCGGATGTGTTCTCATTCCAAATTGTGAACTAATTCTTGTATAGCCTGGAACTGGCCAAACAAAATTGCCACCAACATACTCTGAATTATCGCTTGCTATTGTTAATAAACGTATTTCTGATTCAATTGCCTGCATTTGTGCTTGATATTCTTCCACTTGCTGTTGCAATTGCAATTCTTCTACACTCAAATTCTCCAATCTTTGATTTCGAATGATAACCATATTAGATAATGCAATTGATGCTTTTTCTGCACCTTCTTTTGCTTCGCCTAAATCTCTTTCATTATCTTGCAAATTAATCATTAAATTCTCTACTCTATCTTTTTGTTCTTTTACCAAACTCAAAAGCTCACTATCCGTTGAAGCAATTTCTGAAATATAATAATACTTTGAAAGAAAATCAGATATTCCCTTAGCATTTAAAATCAAATCTAAATACGAAGTTTCGCCCATTTCATACATAGCCACTAATCTCTTTTCTAACAAGTCTTTCTCTGTATTATATTCTTTTGTTGCCTGATTTAGTTCTTGTTCTACTTTTTCAATTCGTTGTGAGAGAATTTCTGCTTTTCCTTTTAACTCTTCCATTTCGGTTTGTTTATCTAATATATTTTGTGTTAACTCTGCAATTTCTACCACTGTTTCTGATAATTCTTCACTAACAAACTGTAATTGCTCTTGCCTAACTTGGTTCTGCTCTTGCAATTCTTGTTTTTGTTCTTCTAACCTTGTTACTTTATCAGTATTTTGTTCATTTTCTGCAAAAGAGCTAGCAATTAAATTTAAAAATATTACTAAAATTATAAAATTAACTTTAATAAATTTTTTCACCAAATTTAAACCTCCAAATATTTTTTCATGGATATCGAACTACCGATAACACCAACACCAATTCCCAAACTTGCATACACAATTGCAATTACTTTCACAATTTCTGTGAATTGTAATAATGTTACTCCTAACTTCTGTAAAACATCTGTACTGCTAATGCCTTGTACAATAAAATTATAAATTCCACCAACCAATAATAAAGTAATAATTGCAGCAACCATTCCAATCAAAACACCTTCAATAACAAATGGTAAACGAATAAAGTGATTGGTTGCACCAACATATTTCATAATTGAAATTTCTTTTCTTCTAGCATGTACTGTAAGCCTGATTGTGTTTGAAATAATAGTAATAGAAATCACAATTAATATAATAGAGATAATACCAATTGCAATTCGAATGCCATTTGCAATTTTCATAAGCATAATAATTGTTTCATTTCTATTTTTAACTGTTTTTACATTTTCCATATTTTCAATTTTAGCTTCTGTATCTATAACTAAACTTAAATCTGTAAAAGTTACAATAAAGGAGGCAGGGAAAATATTATTTTCTCCTTCATAACCTTCCAAAAGTTCTTGATTATCTTTCAAATTTTCTTTCATTGTATCTAACGCTTTTTGTTTACTTTTAAAAGTAATTGTATTAATGCCATCTAATGCTTTTATATTTTGTTCCAAAACCGCTATTTGTTCATCTGTTGCTTCATTCTCAATAAAAACTTCAATTCCTTGATTTTTCTTAACCTGTTCTAAAACATAATTAACATTTTCTCCCATGGAAAAAAAAGCACCAAACAAAAACATTGCTAAAATCATTGTTACAAGCGATATCATCGTTGACTTCTTATTTTTAAAAACATTTTTAATGCCTTCTCTTAACAAATAATTACTTCCCACTATCATAACCACCTTTTCTATCGTCTCTTACAATTATTCCGGTTGTTAATTTCAATTACTCTTTTTTTCATTTTATCTACAATATCTTTTGCATGTGTTGCCATCACAACAGTCGTGCCCCTTGCATTAATTTCATTTAATAAATTCATAATATCCCAAGCTGTATCTGGGTCTAGATTTCCTGTTGGCTCATCTGCAATAATCATGGAAGGATTATTTACTAAAGCACGCGCAAGTGCAACTCTTTGTTGCTCTCCACCAGATAATTCATTAGGATACATTTTTGCTTTGTTGCTAAGTCCAACCAAAGATAATACCATTGGAACTTGTCTTCTAATATGTCTTGGCGTTGCTTTTACAATATACATTGCAAAGGCAACATTTTCGTAAACTGTTTTATCTGGTAACAAACGAAAATCCTGAAAAACAACTCCCATACTTCTTCGTAAATAAGGAACTCGTTTGGGTTTCAAAAAAGTAATATCTTTTCCATTAATAATGATATTACCCTGCGAAGCTTCTTCTTCTTTCAAAATTAGCTTAATTAATGTTGATTTTCCGTGAACCAGATGCCCCTACCAAAAAAGCAAATTCTCCTTTATCTATCGTAAAAGTTGCATTATGTACCGCTTCTGTTCCAGTATCATATAATTTACTTACATTTTTAAAATCTATCATGTGAATAATTACCTCTTTATCAAATAATATTCCATATTTATTTTATCAGCAAATGAAAATAAATGCAATACTATATTCGACCTTTTTTACTATTTTTTGCAAATTTTCAATTCCTCTTCTGCTAATTTATAATTGGGCATGTACTTTTTCACCATTGCCCAAAACTGTTTGGAATGGTTCATTTGCTTCAAATGACAAATTTCATGCAAACAAACATATTCAATCGCATGCCTACTATAAAAAACAAGATTTTTACTAAGACTAATTTTACCTGCAATCGAACAATTTCCCCATGTACTTTTCAAATTCTTCACTTGATAAGATTGTGGCGCAATACCAACTTTCGACACCATTTTTCGCATAGCTTTTTCGACTTCTTTTTCTGCCAATTCAGCATAAAACTTTTCTATTAACTTTTGTGTCATTTCTTTTGTATCTTCTTTTTTTTCTATTGGCAAAGTCACTTGCAATTTTCCAAGCCAAAATTTCAATTTAGGTTTAGCATTTTTTTCATAAGAAATTTTCAAAACAATATCTTTTCCTAAAACACTAAAAATTTCTCCATCTACATATGTTTTGGGCAGACTTTTCTGCTGCTTTTTTATATTTTCAAAAATCCAATCTGCTCTTTTCAAAATAATTTCTTCAATTTTCTCCTGCGATGTTTTAGTTGGCACTCGTACAATCACTTCGCCCTCTTTAATCGCTATGTAACAATTTTTAATTCTTTTTCGTTCTAAGCGATATTCAATTGTATTTTCTTTTATTTTGATTGCTTCCATTTTTCCCTTTCTAAAAAATGATTTCTTACATAATATTTTCGATGGCTTTCAAAACACCCAATTTTCCATACTCATATGTTAAAGCTCCTTGCTGAAATGCCACATAAGGTACACGAATTGGCGCATCACAAGAAAGCTCAATCGATGACCCCATAGTGAAAGCTCCGAGCTGCCATAATTACTTTATCAGTATATCCTGGCATTTCCCAAGGCATCGGAACAGAATTTGAATCAATTGCAGAACCACTTTGGATACCTTGACAATATTTTATCAATTTTTCTTTACTTCCAAATTCAATAGTTTGTACAATATCAGCTCTTTTTTCGTTATATTTGGGTTGTACTTTGTATCCTAATTTTTCTAACATATAACTCGTAAAAATAGCTGTTTTCAAGCTACTTGACACAACTGATGGAGCTAGATACAAACCTTGCAAAATATTTTTATTAATGCCCAATGTTGGTCCGACTTCTTTTCCGTTGACCTGGAGAGGTCAAACGTTCTGCTGCTAAATTCACCAAATCTTTTTTCCCCGCAATATAGGCTCCATTTGGTGCTAAACCACCACCTAAATTTTTAATCAAAGAACCAACCATAATATCGGCTCCAACAGCAAGTGGCTCTTTTTCATCTACAAACTCCCCATAGCAATTATCCACCATAATGATAACTTCTTGGTTCACTTCGCGAATTGCTTTTATCACTTTTTCGATTTTTTCAATGGTCAAACTTTCTCTTAGCGCATAACCTCGAGAGCGCTGAATTTCAATGAGTTTGACATTCTTCTGAGAAACTCTTTCTACAATTTGGGGAATATCAAAATCGTTACTTACCAAATCAATTTGTTCATAATGGATTTGATATGCTTTTAGTGAACTCGGATTATCATCAAAACCAATAATAGAATCCAAAGTATCATATGGTTTTCCGCAAATACTCAGCATCGTATCTCCTGGACGCAGCATCGCAAATAACAAAACCGTAATTGCATGCGTTCCTGAAATAAACTGAGTTCGAACTAGTGCATCTTCTGCGCCCAAAACCTCTGCAAATACTTTCTCAATCGTATCTCTTCCTAAATCGTCATAACCATAACCAGTAGTAGAACCAAAATGAACTTCCGAATTTTTATTTTTCTGAAATGCAGACAAAACTTTTTGACTATTTTTCATACAAGCCGAATCAATTTTAGCAAATTCCTCTTTCAAATTTTCTTCTGCTTCTCTTACCATTTTTTCTAATTTTTGATTCATTTTTTCTCTCCTTTTTCTAAATCTTCACAATAGGTTGTCTCTGATTTATTGAGCAAATATTTTCCAATAAATTCTGGAAAAAAGTAGGTATCTAATTTGTAATTTGGCTCTACAATCACTTCGCCTCTTTCATTCATAACACCCCATTTTTCTCCTTTTTTGATACCACAAAAGCCATATTCATTTAATTCTGTAACCAAATCATATTGACACTGAACTACAATTTTTCCATTACTATCTGAAAAACCCCATTTGTCATTTTGCTTAAAACTATACAATTGCTTATCAGGATAAACTTCTGTATTCTCCACAATTTCACCATTTTGATTAATATATTTCATATCCGTTCCAGAATAAACAATGGAATAACCATTTTCCAAATTTTCGACAATGCAATCTTTCATGGTAAGCACTTTTTCCAATTTGTTTGAATAAATATCTGTATAACCATTCATTCCATCTACTGCTTGCAAAAAGCAAGTTCCTTCAATTAAAATGACAAAATCATATTTAGGTTCTATTTCAATTTCATTAATCGCAGCATTAACCACACCTGATTTACTATTTTCATCTGTAAAAATAAAATAATTGTCAAAAGCATACGATACTTGGCTATACTTTTTATCAATATTAATATCTTTGCTAATAATACTATGATAGCCATTTTCATCTTCCGCAATAAAGTAGGCAGGATTTTCTGTTTCAATCATTTTGGTATATGATGTCGTATTGACTAAATTTCCGTTAATATCAAATAATTTTTTCTCACCATCTTTTTCCACAGAAATATAATTTCCTGCAATTGAATATTGCGTGTACTCTGGTTTTAAAATTGACTTTCCATTCGTTTTATAAAAACCATATTTGCCATTTTTCTCAACTACAAAAACTTTAGAAAGTTCAGAATAATGAATACTTTGGTAATTTAAATCAATGATTTTTTTGGTATTTTTGAAAACACCTTTTTTACCTTTTTGCATCACAATTAAATAAGGCGTATCTTCGTCATATTTAAGTGCCCTTTCGATAGATTCATATTTCGTATCTAATAAGCATTCTCCTTCATAATTTATGTATCCAAAATTAATACCATCACTCGCTTTTTTAGCAACAATATAACCTGTTTTCTCATATGAAATATTGGGTAAATAATAGCCATCTGATGTAATTGAATCATAGGCTAAGTCAATCACATAATTGCCATTTGCATCTACAATTCCATACTTTTCATCTTTTTTAACCAATATGCTTCCTGGCTTGTCATTTAGGCTACTAATTTCTTGGTAAATTGCTTCTGTTACAACATTTCCTTCTAAATCAATTAAACCATATAAGCCATTTTTCTTATATTTTAAAACCTGTTTTTCCATCTCATTGTCAACACTAGTAGAAGGTTTTACAGCTTCAATATCTTCATATTGTTTTAATATTTCTTCGTTCTTTTCATTCAAAATTCTAGTTTCTTCTGCTGTTTTACAAATAAAAACTGGTTTTGATGGATTTGGAATATCAATTTGGTCATATTTTGCATCCAAAATCAAATTCCCTTTTTTATCAATCACACCAAGTTTTTCACCTGATGTTAGCAAAAAATATTCATACGAAATATTGCTATTGTCCACAAAACAAACTATTTTTTTATCTTCTTTTTCTCTAATAAAAAACACAATAACAATAACCACTAATAAATCAATAGCAATCACACTTGCTATTATTTTTAGTATTTTTGTGTTTCCTAAAAAATGACTACTTCTATCCCTATTTCTTACAATACGATTATTTCTACCACTCAATTTTGCTACTCCTATTTATTTGA
>CATLEX010000010.1 GCA_949927455.1 uncultured Clostridia bacterium | reverse complement strand
AAAAAGGAAATTCAAAATGAAAACTAAAAAAGAAGCAGAAGAAATCATAGAAATTCTGAAAAGTTATTATCCATACTGTAAATGCAGTCTGGATTTCAGAACTCCATTTGAAATGATGATTGCAGTTATGTTATCTGCGCAATGCACAGATGAAAGAGTGAATAAAACGACACCAAATTTATTTGAAAAGTATAATACACCTGAGAAAATTGCAGAAATGGATTTAACAGAATTAGAAGAAATAATACATCCATGTGGATTTTATAAAAATAAAGCAAAAAATATAAAAGCTTGTAGCCAAAAATTATTAGACGAGTTTCAAGGCATTGTGCCAAATGATATGGAGTTATTGCAAAGTCTTCCAGGTGTTGGGCGAAAAAGTGCGAATGTAATTATGTTAGAAGCCTTTCAAAATCCAGTTGGCATTGCAGTTGATACACATGCTAAGCGAATTTCCAATAAGCTTGGTTTTTCAAAACAAACAGATCCAATTAAAATTGAGCAAGATTTGCTAAAAGTTTTTTCGAAAAAATATTATTATGATGTCAATCATTTGTTTGTGTGGCATGGAAGAAAAACATGTGATGCAAGAAAACCGAAATGTGAAGAATGTCCGATTAGTAAATATTGTGATAGTTTTAAAAAAGAAATATTTTAAACTATAAATTTTTAACAAAGGAGAAGAGTTATGTCAATTCATAATGAGGCAAAAACAGGAGAAATTGCAAAAGTAGTTTTAATGCCAGGAGACCCATTAAGAGCCAAATATATAGCAGAAAATTTTTTAGAGGATTACAAACTTATCAATCAAACGAGAAATATGTATGGGTTTACAGGAAAATATAAAAACACAGAAATTACTGTTATGGCTTCTGGAATGGGAATGCCAAGTATGGGAATTTATGCATACGAATTGTATCAGTTTTATGAGGTTGATACGATTATTCGTATTGGTTCATGTGGTTCTTATGTAGAAGATTTAGATTTGTTAGATTTAGTGTTGGTGAACGAAAGTTATACAACAGGAAACTTTGCTCAAAATTTAAGTGGAGAAAAATGTGATACAGTAAGTGCATCATTTAAGCTAAATCAAATCATAGAAGAAACAGCCAAAGAACAAGCCATAAAGTATGTCAAAACAAATGTAGCTTGTACAGAAGTTTTTGATGCCTATATGGTAAATCCAGAAAACTATGTAAAAAATTTGCCACAAGAAAAACAGATTACTTGTTCTGAAATGGAGGCATTTGCTTTACTTTATACAGCAAAGATATTAAAAAAACAAGCAGCTTGTTTGTTAACAGTAGTAGACTCAAATTGTAAAAAGCAAGTTTTGACAAGTGAAGAAAGAGAAAAGTCATTAAATACAATGATTGAATTAGCATTAGAAAGTGCTATTAAGGTTTAAAATAGGGAGAAGAAAATGGATTCAAACATATTGGTAGTAGATGATGAACAAAGAATGCGAAAACTAATCAAGGATTTTTTGAAGCAAAAGAATTTCAATATTTTAGAAGCAGAAGATGGAGAGCAAGCATTAAAAATATTTAACGAAAATAAAAATCGAATGAACTTAATTTTGTTAGATGTTATGATGCCAAAATTGGATGGTTGGTCAGTTTTAAGACAAATTAGACAAATGGATAGTCATATTCCAGTAATTATGCTAACTGCAAGGGCAGAAGAGCAAGATGAATTATTTGGTTTTGAGCTTGGTGTAGACGAATATATAGCCAAACCATTTAGCCCTAAAATTTTGGTGGCTCGTGTAGAAGCACTTTTGAAAAGGGCAAATCCAGTTAAAAAAGAAATCAAAGATCATGATGGCATTGTGATTGATAATGATGCTAGAACAGTAACAGTGGATGGTAAAAATATTGAACTTAGCTTTCGCGAATATGAACTTTTAAAATATCTAGTAGACAATGAAAATATTGCTCTATCACGTGATAAAATATTAAATACAGTTTGGAATTATGACTACTATGGGGATTCTAGAACGATTGATAGTCATATCAAAAAAGTTCGACATAAACTCGGAAAAAAAGGAAAATATATTCAAACAATTCGTGGTATTGGTTATAAATTTGAGGTTAAATAAATTAGGGAGCAAGAATATATGAAGAAAGTCTTTCAATCTGTTAGAGGAAAATTATTTTTGACATTATGTGTAGTTATTATTATGATTATTGCTTTTCTAGTGATTATCAATAATTCTGTACTAGAGAGTTTTTATTACTATTCGAAAAAAAATGCTTCTTTGGAAGCATTTGATTTTATCAATCAAAATATGGATAATACTCAAATTCATGACTTTGGTTTAGAACTTGAAAAACTTTCATTAACCAATAATTTTGATATGATTATAAAAAATGCACAAGAAGTAGTATATGCTACTAATCAAGATTTTTCAAGTGATTTTGGAGAAATTCCAGAAGTAAGATACGATGTGACTTATAATGTTTTTAGGCAAGATGATATTATGTTTTCTAATCAAAATGTAAGTATTCGAAAAATACAAGACAAAAAAAATGGTTTGAATTTTATTTTGCTTGTAGGAACTTTGGACAATGGGGATATTTTATATATTAGAATGCCTATTACTTTAATTAAAGAAAGTGTAGAAATTTCCAATAAATTTCTTTATTTAATTGCTTTTATGGCAGTCGTGTTGGGCGGAATTGCAATCACATGGATTACAGAGAGGTTTACAAAACCAATTGAAGAACTGAATGATATTGCCAATAAAATGGCAAATTTGGATTTTACTAAAAAATATAGAATTCATGATAATAATGATGAAATTGATGAACTTGGCAATAGCATTAATATTCTATCCTTAAAATTAGAAGATACTATTAAACAATTGAAAAATTATAATATGGAGTTAGAGCGTGATATTGAAGAAAAATCCAAAATTGACGAAATGAGAAAACAGTTTATTTCTGATGTGTCTCATGAATTAAAAACGCCAATTGCACTAATTCAAGGTTATTCAGAAGGTTTAATAGAAAATGTAAATAATGATGAAGAAAGTCGAAAATTTTATGCAGAAGTAATTTTGGATGAAGCCAATAAAATGGATCAGTTAGTGAAAAAATTGCTAGAATTAATGAAACTAGAATATGGTGAGAGAGAATTTAGAGATAGCAAATTTGATTTAATAGAATTAATCCAAGAGATTATTCGAAATTCAAAAGTCATGCTAGATGAACAAAACATTACTGTTAAGTTTAAAGAAAAGGAACCAGTTTTTGTATTTGCTGATAGTTTTTACATAGAACAGGTTGTTAGAAATTACTTTACGAATGCGATTAAAAATATAAGAAAAATAAATGGTAAGAAAAAAATTGAGATTTTTTTAAGAGAAGTGAAAGAAAAAAACACAGTGAAAGTGTCAATTTTTAATACAGGAGAGCATATTGCAGAAGAAAATTTGAGCCGAATTTGGACAAGATTTTATAAAATCGATAAATCACGTAATCGTAATAGTGGCGGTACAGGAATTGGACTTGCACTAGTTAAAGCAATCATGAACCAGTATGGGACAGATTTTGGAGTGGAAAATAAGAAAGACGGAGTGGAATTTTATTTTGAAGTGAAAATGCTTGACAAAAGTGTAAAATAGAATGATATATTTCTAAAAATCAAAATAAAGAGATTTTTATAGAAAATGGAGAAAAATGACTAAAACTTTATCAAAACTAATTTAAGGTATTTTTGTGTGATTTTAAGATATATAAAAACATACAATGTCAGAAAATATGCGTTTTCGCAAGTGATTAGAATGGACAAAAAGACAGGGTATTTGCGAAAGCATACATAAAAAATGGCTTAAAACTATTTTTATGAATTTTTTAAGGCTATTGTATAAAATAGAACATAAGAAACGAGTGGGCGATATTGCATTGCCCACTCGTAAAAGAATTGTTAGAAAAGAGATGTTAGAATAAGAAATTGATGATTTGTTAAGAAAGGATTAAAGTTCCACGGGGCTTTACAGCAGCTTTGACTTCGTTAAAATAATTGCTGTTGATGTACTCTGAAATTGTAAAAGGACAAAAATTTTCTGGAATCCATAACTGCAGACTTAATAAATTTGGCAAGAATTCTTTTCCTGTTTTATATTCATCAACAAGAACTTTTGCAGAAAAGTCTGTTGTTATTGGAACACTTTCAATATGCTTTTTTTCACCAACAGATATTGTTGGTAAATTCTCCTCTCCAATCATTACGGAAGCTTTTGAATGTGCTTCATATTGCGGATAGTAAACTTCAAGATAGTTTGCAATTTTAGATGCGTTAGCATCTTTGGGAAGAAAAAGCTTTATCCGATACATATGAGCCAAATAAAGTTTTCCTATTTCGTAATCGTGGGAAATAATTGTAGCGATTTTCGCTATATCCATAAGGTGACCTCTCTTTCTTTTCTTTTTTCAAAGTTTGTTTCTTTTATTATAATATAATTTACATAAATTGTCAAATTTATATTGCAGATATAATTTTTATTGCAAAATTTAAATTGACAAAACTGCCTTGGGTTTATATAATAAGAAGAGATTAAATCAGAGGATGTGAAAAAACAAATGAAGTTAATCATTACAGAGAAACCATCTGTTGCTATGGAATTTGCAAAAGCCTTGAAAATCAACACCACTAGAAAAAACGGCTATTTGGAAGGAAACGATTGGATTATTACTTGGTGCGTAGGTCATTTGGTAACAATGTCGTATCCAGAAAAGTATGATGAAAATTTGAAAAAATGGCGTCTAGAGACATTGCCATTTTTGCCAGAAGAATATCTATATGAAGTGATTCCGAATGTGGAAAAACAATTTCAGATTGTACAAAGTTTATTGCAAAGAGAAGATGTTTTGGAAATTTACAATGCAGGCGATTCTGGGCGTGAAGGGGAATATATTCAAAGGCTTGTATTCATGATGGCAAACCCAAATCCAAACGCACAAATGAAACGTGTTTGGATTGATTCGCAAACAGAAGAAGAGATTTTGCGTGGCATTAAGGAAGCTAAAAATATGGAAGAATATAATAGTTTGTCCGATTCTGCGTATTTGCGTGCAAAAGAAGATTATTTGATTGGGATTAATTTTTCGAGATTGTTGTCTATTATTTTTGGCAGACGCATTGCGAAACAAATCAATGAAGAACGTGTTTCTGTGTCAGTTGGACGCGTGATGACTTGTGTGCTTGGAATGGTGGTTTCAAGAGAAAGAGAGATTCGCAATTTTGTGAAAACGAAATATTATAAAGTGATTGGAGAATTTGGCGAGGAAGCCTCTTCATTTAAAGCAGAATGGAAAGTAAATGAAAAGTCGGAATATTTTGGAAGTAGGCTTTTGTACAATGATAATGGTTTTAAAAAAGAGGAAGATGCGAAAAAATTAATCAGCAGTTTTGAGGGCAAAAAAGCGATAGTGACAGAACTCAAGAAGTCGAAGCAAAAGGAAAATGCGCCACTTTTATTTAATTTGGCGGAAATCCAAAATGAGTGTACAAAAAATTTCAAAATTAAGCCTGATGAGACATTGGAAATTATTCAGGAATTGTATGAGAAAAAAATGGTAACCTATCCAAGAACGGATGCGAGAGTTTTGTCGACTGCGGTTGCTAAAGAAATTGGTAAGAATTTGAATGGTTTATATAAAAATTTTAAGGATGATGAAGTAAGTGGTTTTATCAAAAAAATGATTGATGAAAAATATAGCACTAATTTGGTTAAAACGAAGTATGTTAATGACAGCAAAATTACGGACCATTATGCGATTATTCCAACAGGGCAAGGTTTGGAGAATTATGAGAAATTACCAGAGCTGAAGAAAAATGTTTATAAATTGATTGTGAAGCGTTTTATTGCAATTTTTTATCCGTCTGCGGAATATAACAAGGTTTCGCTAACATTAAATATAGAAAATGAAACTTTTACAGCAAGTGGAAAAGTTTGCACCAAACAAGGTTTTTTGGAAGTACTCAAAAATAAAGTGAAAAATGAAGATACTTCCAATCTTGATATTTTGACAAACTTGAAGAAAAATGCAGAAGTGCCAATTGTTAATTTTGAGACAAAAGAGGCGGAAACTTCGCCACCAAGTCGCTATAATTCGGGTTCTATGATTTTGGCAATGGAAAATGCAGGAAAACTGATTGAAGATGAAGCTTTGCGTGAGCAAATCAAAGGAGCAGGAATTGGAACCAGTGCGACAAGGGCTGCTATTATTGAAAAATTGGAACGTATCCAGTATCTGGCAATCAATAGTAAAACACAGATTATTACGCCAACTACTAAAGGTGAGGCAATTTATGATGTAATTTTGCAGTCTATGCCAGATATGCTTAATCCAGAATTAACGGCAAGTTGGGAAAAGGGTTTGGATATGGTTGCTAAGAAAGAAATTGAGCCAAATATTTTTATGGGAAAATTGGAAAAATACATTCGAGGAAAGTTTGAAAGAATGGTGGTGAAGGATTAGTAACATTTTACGTTAACTTTTCATAATATGTAACATAAAAAGCGTGAGAAATTTTACAAAGAAAAATTTCGCTCGCTATCTACTAGCAATATTTCTAGTAGATAGACAAAACAAATACAAAAATTATGAAGAGGTGAAATAAAATGTATAACTACATAATAAAAGGAGGCACAAGATTGTCTCGGAGAACTAGATGTTTCTGGTTCTAAAAATGCTAGCTTACCTATTTTAGCGGCTACCATTTTAAATGGAAAAGTTTCAAGATTATATAATGTACCAGACATTGCAGATGTACAGACGACATTAAAGATTTTAGAAGCGATTGGTTGTAAAATAAAAAAAGATAAGAAAAAATTGGTAATTGATAGCAAACATGTAAATATGACAGCAATTCCAGAAGAATTGATGCGCAAGTTACGTTCTTCAGTTATTATTGCAGGAGCTTTAATTTCGAGATTTGGCCAAACGTGTTTTTCTTATCCAGGGGGGTGCGATATTGGAAGCCGACCAATTGATTTACATTTAAAAGGGTTTCAAAAATTAGGAATAAAAATTGATGAAAACACTAGCAATATTATTTGCAAATGTGATAAAATAAAAAGTACTGAAATTCAGCTTGATTTTCCAAGTGTGGGTGCTACTGAAAATTTGATTTTAGCATCAGTACTGGGAAATCATGAAGTAATGATAAAAAATGCAGCAATGGAACCTGAAATTGTAGATTTGGCATGTTTTTTAAATCGCATGGGTGCCAAAGTAATTGGTGCTGGCACAAATATAATTAAAATTAAAGGAGTCAAGTCACTAAAAGAAGTTTCGTATACAGTTATGCCAGACCGAATTGAAGCTGGAACATTGGTTCTTGCCACAGCAATGGCAACAGGAGATATACGATTGAATAAAGTGTGCCCAGAGCATATTAGTCCTATTTTACATAAATTGCAAGAATGCGGATGCAAAATAGAAATTGAGAAAAATGCTGTTTCTTTGAAGTCTAATGGAAAATTATTGGGAACTGAAATTAAAACAATGCCATATCCAGGATTTCCAACAGACTTACAACCTTTGTTTACTACTTTTTTAACAATTTGCAAAGGAACTTCAATTGTAACGGAGAATATTTTTGAAAATCGTTATAAATTTACGCAAGAATTAAAACGCATGGGTGCTAAAATCAATATAGAAGGCAAAACTGCGATTATTAAAGGTGTGAAGAGACTACATGGCGCAAATGTTGAGAGTACTGATTTACGAGGAGGAGCTTCTCTTGTTATGGCTGGAATTGCAGCTAAGGGAATGACCAAAGTGCAAAAAGTGGAATATATTTTAAGGGGCTATGATAATTTAGATAAAAAGTTAAATTCTTTAGGTGCGAATATTGTGCGAGAAGAAGGAGTTGAAGATTAATTTGAAAAAACATACAAGAATGGCTGTAAATTCTACAGCCCATCAAAAAAAAGACAAGCAGTCAAAAGAAAGAACAAAAAGAAGTAGTTATGCTACTAAATTTATGATTACAATTGTTGTTTTTGTAATTGCAATTGCTTTTATTGTGGTTTCTGGTAGTTTTGATATTACAGAAATTATGGTAGAAAATAATGAAGTTATTTCAGCAGATACCTTGATTAGTTTTTCTGGAATTCAAAAAGGAACAAATATTTTTGCTATTTCGAAAAAGAATATTGAAAATCGCTTAAAGCAAAATTCTTATATTAATGATGTGAAGATAAAACGAGTTTTTCCGAATAAAGTAAAGTTAATTATAGAGGAGAGAAAATTGGAATTTGCTTTGCAACTAGCAGGTAGTTATGTCTATATTGATAGACAAGGTTATGTTTTAGAAATTTCAAATCAGCAACGACAGGTACCAATTATTGTTGGTTTTGCTACGGATCTAAGCAACATAAAACAAAATGATAGATTGTCCCAAGAGGATTTACAAAAAATGAATATGGTGGTTAAAATTATGGAGACTGCTATTCATACAAATTTAGAAAAATTGCTGACAAGGATTGACGTTTCCAATGAAATGAATTATACTATTTATTTAGATACAGAAAATAAAATTGCTTATTTGGGTGATGGTAATCAGCTTAATATTCGATTTTTATATATTAAAAAATTACTGGAGATTTATCAAGGTAAATCTGGTGAAATTGTAGTAAATGTAGATTTGAATTCAGAATATGTGTATTTTAGAGAAAGCATATAGAAAGGAGAATTTTATGAGTAAATATAAAATAGGAATTTTGTTGGGTGTGATTTGTATGCTTCTTACCATAGGAATTTGTATTCAAGTAAAAACAGTCAATGATTCTTCGACTGGTGTTGGGAAAACACATACAGAAAATGAATTAAGGGATAGTGTTTTAAAATGGAAAGAAAGATATGAAAGATTATATGAACAAGAAATGAACCAAGAAGCAGAATTAGAAAAGTTAAGAGAAACGATTTCATCACAAGATACTGATTCGGCAGATTTAAGCAAGCAGTTAGAAGAATATCACACGTTACTTGGACTAAATGAAGTAACAGGACAAGGTTTAATTATTACGTTAAAAGATGCTAGTAGTTCAACCATTGCTGGAAAAATACGTTTAGAAAATTATCTTGTTCATGATGGGGATTTATTAGAGGTTGTGAATGCACTAAGAGAAGCAGGAGCAGAAGCCATTTCCATTAATGAACAACGTATTGTGAATAGTACAGCGATTACTTGTGCACGGAAATATTATTAAAATTAATGACAAAAAAGAGAGTTCTCCATTTGTTATTCGAGCGATTGGCTTGACCGAAAAATTAAAAGGAGCTTTAACAATGCCAGGAGGTTATTTGTATCGCTTGGAAAATGAATTTGGACTTCAAGTAAAAGTAGAAGCTTCCAATAATATTATTATTCCAAAATATGATGGAATTTATAATTTTCAATATGCTGAGAATGTGGAATAGGAGGGATACGAGTTTGAAAGGAAAAGGAATTTTAAGTATTTCTATTGGTTGTGTGTCATTTATTTTGACGATGGTTATGTTTACACAATTTAAAACAATTGAATATACAGATATTGTTGCGATGGAAACAATGCGAGAGACGGAATTAAGAACAAAGCTTGCTGAGTGGAAAGAAAAATATGCAGAAGTAGAAACGAAATTGATGGACACCAATACTAAAATTGAAGAATATAAAAAGCAAATGTCTTCAGAACAAGATGCAACTCAACTTTTGAGAGAAGAGGTAAAAGAAGCTCAAAAATATTTAGGCAATACAGATGTGCGAGGTGAAGGCATAGTTGTTACTTTAGAAGATAATAGTCAAAAGGAAATTGAGAGGTTTGATTTGATTAGTTTAATCAATGAATTAAAAATTGCAGGAGCAGAGGCGATTTCCATTAATGATGAACGTATTGTTTCTATTTCTGATATTGCTTCCATTAATTATGGAATGCTTCTTGTAAATGGCAGACGAACTTCTACACCATATATTGTAAAAGCGATTGGAGATCGAAAACATTTAGAAAGTGCTATTACCATAAAAGGAGGTTTTCTAGATGAAATGAGAAAAGTAGAAGAAAAAACTGTAAATTATAGTATAGAAGAAAATCTTGTAATTACTAAATATCAAGGAGAAATGCCAGTAGAATATATGAAAAAGGAGGAGAAAAAATGATTTATATTTCAATTTTAATTGGGTGTGTGATTGGAGCTTTGGTTGGAATGAATGCACCAGTTATTCCATATACGTATTCTATTTATTTATCAATTGCCATTATTGCTGCTTTAGATACAGTTTTTGGAGGGATTTCATCTGTCATTAAGAAAAATTTTGATTTAAAGATATTTTTGTCAGGCTTTTTTGGAAATGCAATTTTGTCGATGCTACTTACTTATTTGGGACAAAAATTGAATGTTGATATTTATTTGGCTGCTATTTTTGTATTTGTTTGGAGAATGTTTAATAATTTGGGCATCATTCGAAGATACTATATTGAAAAGTGGACAACGACTTTTCAAGAGAAAATAAAAAATGAAAATCATAAAAATCCGGAAAATGTGGCAGAATAAGGAAGACAAGAAAAATATTACAAAATTGTAACAAAAATATTACAAAAATATGTCAATGAGTCTTGACTTTTTTTCAAAAATGTAATATTCTTAATCTACCAATTTAAGAAAGGGAAATAAAAGAAATTTTCTATCTTGTTAAAAAATAAAATGGAGGAATTGTAACTTGGCAATAGGGGATATAATCGTTGGTGTCGATATTGGAACCTCTAAGGTAAGTACATTTGTTGGTGAAGTTAATAATTTCAACCAAATTGAAATTATTTGTAGCACAACGAGTAAATGCTCTGCTATTAAAAAAGGTGTTATTGTAGATGAGGAGGAACTTAGCATAGCCATCGCAAAAACCATAAAAGAAGTAGAAGAAATTTCAAACTTAACAGTGAATTCTGCTTATACAACAATACCAGGCAAGTATATTACAATTGTACAAAACAGTATCGTCAAAGAAGCAAAAGATAAATTTGCTGGCATATCCGTAAGAGATGTTGCTTCAGCTATTATACAGGTGAGAGATATTGAAATCCCAGAAGATAAAGAACTAATTGATATAGTACCAGATAAGTTCATACTAGAAGATGGCAAAACAGTAGAAGATCCTGTTGGTAAGTTTAGTTCAAATTTTACTTTAACAGCACAAATTATATTAGCAGAAAAAGATTATATAAAACAATTAAAATCCATATTCCGAAAAGCTGGAATTGAGATAGATGGTATTGTACCAACTACACTTGCAGAAAGAAATCTTATTTTAGATAATAACGAACTCACAGACAATATTATGATTTTAGATATTGGTGCAGGTAATACAGAAATTGGTATCTTTCATGGTTCTTCTTTTGTGTATACCAATACAATTGCTCTTGGAGGAGATAATATTACAAGTGATATTGGCTATGTGCTTGGTGTTGGAGCAGAAGAGGCAGATAAATTAAAAAGGCAATATGGACTAGCTTTAAAATCTTTTATTGATAATGACAATAACATTGTTTTAAACACTTGCAAAGATGAAAAAAATAGAACTATAAAAAGTTCTGATTTAGTGGAAATTATTGAAGCAAGAATTGAAGAAATTTTTAGTTTAGTCAATAAAGATATTACAGCCTATGGTGCTAAAAATAATATTAATAATGTGATTTTAACAGGGGAAGGAATTGTTAATATTAATAAAAGTGATATGGCTGGAAAGATTATTTTGAACATTCCTGTAAAAGTTGCAACAGGAAGATTAATGAATACCGTTAAGCCAGCCTACCGAGTAAGTTTTGCTTTAGTCAGATATGTTGCAGCAAGACCTTATGCAAAAACAGTATCAAGTAGTATTGGAACAAAAACAGAAAAAAGTATTGTAAAAGGAATATTAGAAAAAATAAAAGACTTTTTTTATTCGTAAAATAAAAGATAATGATATAGGTTTTAAATATAAAAAGGAGGATATACCCTATGATAATGGATAATAATGAGGAATTAAATTATATGATGGATGGAGCAGCAACAATCAAAGTAATTGGTATTGGAGGAGCTGGAAATAACGCTGTTAATCGCATGATTGAAAGTGGTATTAAAAATGTTGAATTTATCGCAGTCAATACAGATAGACAAGCTCTAGATTATTCAAAAGCTAATTCCAAAATCCAAATCGGAGAAAAATTAACAAGAGGTTTGGGTGCTGGTGCTAATCCTGACATTGGAACACAAGCTGCAGAAGAAAGTAGAGCCGAAATTGCAGAAGTACTAAAAGGTGCTGATATGGTATTTGTGACTGCCGGAATGGGTGGTGGAACTGGAACTGGTGCAGCTCCAATTGTTGCAGCAACAGCAAAAGAATTAGGAATTCTAACCATTGGTGTTGTCACAAAACCATTTACGTTTGAAGGCAAAAAAAGATTAGCTCAAGCAGAACGTGGTGTGGCTTCATTAAAGGGAAAAGTTGACACATTAGTTGTGATTCCAAATGACAAATTATTACAAGTTATCGACAGAAAAACTTCCATTGTAGAAGCATTCCGTATGGCAGATGATGTGCTAAGACAAGGTGTACAAGGTATATCTGACTTGATTGCAATTCCGGGTGTGATTAACCTAGACTTTGCAGATGTTAAAACAATTATGTTAAATCAAGGAATGGCACATATGGGTATTGGTAATGCAAGTGGAGAAAATCGAGCAGAAGATGCTGCAAAACAAGCTATCCAAAGTCCATTACTAGAAACTTCTATTGAAGGTGCAAGAGGTGTTATTATCAATATTACAGGTGGTTCTGATATTGGATTACATGAAGCTAACACAGCTGCAGAATTAATTCAACGTAATGCAGATCCAGAAGCTAATATTATCTTTGGTACTGTTATTGATGATAGTCTAGGTGATGAAATTCAAATTACTGTTATTGCGACAGGTTTTGAAAAAGAAGAAGAGAGAAGAACTTCGACATCATCAGGTTATGATAACATCGTTGCTGAGGCTTGGAAAAAGAGAAACACACCAAATGTGTCTGCTAGTTCAAATACTGAAAATAACAACTCAAATGAATTAGATATTCCAACTTTTTTAAGAAAAAATAAAGGTTTAGGAAGTAAGTAAAAATTATTTTGTCGAAATTTCATAAAAGTTCAAAAAACTAATCTATTTTTGTAGATTAGTTTTTTTTTTCTTTCCGAAAAAGCGACAAGTTTTTTAAGAAGGATGTGATAAGATAAGCTGCGGAAGGAACAAATTATGAAAATCTATCTAGATGTTGTATTAATTGAAAACTTCATTATGAATTATATTATTATATTTTCAACAGCCATTATTTCCAAATCGAAAATACATTATTTTCGTATTGGTCTGGCCAGTTTGTTAGCTGGTTTTTACAGCATACTGGCTTATATTTGGAATTTGGGAAATATTGTAAGCTTTTGTGTAAAGTTTCTGATTTCAATTATGATTATTTTAATTGCATTTGATGGACGAAAACCAAAAGTTATTTTAAAGCAACTGATTTTATTTTATCTCGTTTCTTTTACGTTTGGTGGAATTTCGTTTATGTTGTTATTTTTGATTAACCCAGCCAATATTGTATTTAAAAATGGATTATTAATAGGAAGCTACCCAGTTAAAATAACAATGATTGGTGGAATGTTAGGTTTTATAGTAATTGCCGTTGTCTCCTATGTCATTAAAGACAGGTTGAAAGTAAAATCAATGCTTTGCGATTTGGAAATTTTTTATAAAGGTAATTACAAAAAGCTCAAAACCATGATTGACACAGGAAATCTCTTGAAAGAGCCAATTAGCCAGACTGATGTTATTATTGTAGAAAAAAATAGTCTTCGAGGAATTATTTCTGACGAGATTTTAGACAATTTAGACGACATTTTGCAAGGCAAGTGGCTGAGTTCAAAAGAAGACATTTATGCGTATAAATTTAAAGTCATTCCATTTTCGTCACTTGGAAATGATAATGGACTGCTCATTCGGTTTTAAACCTGATTATATTAAAATTTATGATGAAGAAGAATGTATTCGAGATGATGTTATCATTGGAATTTATAATGGAAGACTTTGCAAATAGAATTTATATACAAGTTTAATTGGTTTGAATATATTAACAAATAGAAAACACTTAGCTAAAGAAAATTCTATTCATTAGAGAAAATAAAATAGGAGGAATTAGAAATGAATTTTTTGAAAAAAATTAAAGAAAAATTATGGAAGGTTTTAAAAAAATATTTTGACAGAGAAAAATTAGAAAAATTTCCGATTTTTTACATTAATGGTAGTCAAACTTTGCCACCGCCTTTAAGTGTTATGGAAGAAGAAAAATTGCTTCAAAAGTTAGATGAGAATGATGAAGAAGCAAAAAAAGTATTAGTGGAGCGAAATTTAAGGTTGGTGGTTTACATTGCTAGAAAGTTTGAAAATACAGGAATGGATTTAGAAGATTTGATTTCGATTGGAACCATTGGGCTTATGAAGGCAATTAATACATTTAATACAGGTAAAAATATTAAACTTGCAACTTATGCTTCACGTTGTATTGAAAATGAAATTTTGATGCAATTGAGACGTACTTCAAAACTGAAATCTGAAGTTTCGATTGACGAGCCACTCAACAAAGATAGTGACGGAAATGAATTGCTTCTTTCAGATATTTTGGGAACAGACGACAATGTGACGTCAAAAGGAATTGAAGACGAAGTTGATAAAAAGCTGTTACAAATTGCAATTGAACATTTGAATAAACGAGAAAAAGATATTATGAAATTGCGTTTTGGAATTGGAACAGTAGAAGGTAAGGAAAAAACGCAAAAGGAAGTGGCTGATATGATGGGAATTTCGCAAAGTTATATTTCTAGATTAGAAAAGAAAATTATGAAAAAAATGAAAAAAGAGATATTGAGTAAAACAGGATAGAAGCAAACAAAAAAGGCAGAAACTTAAGTTAGCTTCCTGCCTTTTAAGGTTTGCTTATAGTTGTGATGGCAATGTTTTATATGAAAATTTACTTTCCAATAATGAGTTTGCTTATAGTTACTAAAGTAACTGTTCACATGAAAGGGAATGGAACCATTTTCTCCAACCGTGAGTTTTAGAACAGGCTTGGATAATATCTTTTTTATTTTTACTTGGATCTGTTAAATCCCAGATAATATCTATCTGCATGTGTAAACTTTCTGAGAGTGCCAGTACTTCACAATTTTTACCTGCTTCAACAATGATTTTATAATCAAAGATTTGTTTGATTTCTTCTTTCTGTATTATTTCTACTTTACCATAATGCCGCTTAAGTTTTTTCAGTTGAGATTTTGTTATATTTTTTCCATCAGTTAACCATAAGATTCTTGTCATGTCTTTTTCCTCCTAAAAATTATTTTTTTGTTGGATTTTCCGTCGCAAGGAAATGTTAATTGTTGGTTATTAATATTATTATACAACATTATGTAAAGTTTGTCAATGCTTTTCAAAAAATTAGTAAATTTTGAAAAATAAAATATAAAAAATTAATTTTATCTTGTCAAAATCCCAAAAATCATATATACTATTTTTAATGAATAAGGAGGGAAAATTATGGAAAAATGTTTGTTGCTAGGAAATGGTGCAAGGGAAGCAGTAATTGCAGAAGCAATGAGTGAGAAATATGAAATGTATTGCGTGATGCCTTATGAAAATCCATCTATTGCAGAGTTTATTCAGAAGTCAAATGGAAAATTTGAGATTGGAAATCCATTTGATAAAGAACTTGTGAAAAAATTTGTTGGGGAAAATGAGATTAAATATTGTATTATCAGCAATGATAATTTGCTACAAGATGGTTTGATAGACTTAGCAAAAGAATTAGGACTTAAGACTTTTGGACCAACGAGCAAAGGAGCTAAAATTGAATGGAGTAAAACGTATGCTCTAGAAGTAGTTAAAAAATTAGCGCCAGAAATGATTATTAAAAATTTTGAAGTAACATCTTTGGCAGAGTTAGACGATGCTTTAGCGAATTATTCGGATGAAAATTTTGTGATTAAGCCAGAAGGTTTGACAGGTGGAAAAGGCGTGAAAGTTGGTGGTGTACATTTTGAAACAAAAGCAGAAGGAGAAAACTATGCAAAAGAATGTTTGCAACAAAGTGGAAAAGTGATTGTGCAAGATAAAGTAAAAGGCAAAGAATTTACTGTTATGTGTATCACAGATGGAAAGACAGTTGTTCCTCTTCCTATTACATTTGATTATCCCTATCGTTTTGATGAAGATAAAGGTCCAGGAACTGGAGGCATGGGGTGTATTGGTTTTGCGAATGGATTATTGCCATTTTTGATCGAGGAAGATGTGGCAACTTGTAGTCATTTAATTCAAAAAACAGTGGATTATTTAAACAAAGATGGACAAGAATTTACTGGGATTTTATATGGTGGATTTTTCAAAACAGACGAAGGAATTAAGTTTATTGAATTTAATGCACGTTTTGGTGATCCAGAAGCAATGAATGTAATTAATTCTTTTGAAACACCTTTTGCAGAAGTGGTAACAAGTGTGTTTGAGGGGAATTTGTCGCCAGAGAAGTGCCAATTTAATGGAAAAAATAGTTTTTTAGTTTATGTGGTAAGTAAAGAATACGCACTAAAATCAAAAGTTCCGCCAGTTGAATTTACTTTGAATAAAGAGAGTATTGAAAGTAAAGGGGTTAAGATTTATTTTGCCAATGCTAAAAAAATAGAGGAAAATCAATATACTTCTGTTAGTAATTCAAGATTGTTTGCAATTGAAAAAACAGGAGATGATTTTGAAGAAATCAAGAAACAAGTTTATCAAGTTATTCAGGAAGAAGTGGATCCTGTCTTAGATTATCGAAATGATATTGGAAATATGTATGAGCATTAAAATTCAAAACCGGGCTATGTTTTTGGCACAGCCCGGTTTTGTGGCAGAATCAGAACTCTACTATTAATTGAGTATATAAAATGTCAAGCGATTTTAAAAAAATTATGTTTTTTTCTAAATATATCTTGCATTTTGACAAATTTAATGATATATTTGAAACTATATGAGTATACGAGGAGGCAAATTGAATGGGACTTTTTAAAAGTTATAGTGAAAAAGAAGTAAAAAGAGTAAAGCCAATTGTCGATAAAATTAATAGTTTAGAACCAGAAATGCAAAAATTATCAGACAAAGAATTGGCTCATAAAACAGTAGAATTAAAAGAGAAATTAGCAAACGGTACATCACTAGATGATATTTTACCAGAGGCTTTTGCGGTTGTGAGAGAAGCATCTGTTAGAGTATTAGGCTTGAGACATTTTGATGTACAATTAATTGGTGGAATTATTTTGCATCAAGGTAGAATTTCGGAAATGAAAACTGGTGAAGGAAAAACTTTGGTAGCAACACTTCCAGCTTATTTAAATGCACTAACTGGAAAAGGTGTGCATATTGTTACAGTCAACGAATATTTGGCAAAAAGAGATAGTGAATGGATGGGAAAAATCTATCGATTTTTAGGCTTATCTGTTGGCTTGATTTATAGTAGAATGCCACAAGATGATAAACACAAAGCCTATAATGCAGATATTACGTATGGTACCAATAATGAATTTGGTTTTGATTATTTGCGTGACAATATGGTTATTAACAAAGACCAAATGGTGCAACGTGGCTTAAATTATGCTATTGTGGACGAAATTGATAGTATTTTAATTGATGAAGCACGTACACCACTGATTATTTCTGGTCGTGCAGATAAGTCTTCTGACCTTTATAAAAGAGCAGACAGTTTTGTTCGTAGGTTAGATGCCAAAGTCATTATTGAGGAAGATGTTAAGGATTTTGATCAAGCCGAAGATAATGAAAAATATGATTATATTGTCGATTTAAAGGCAAAATCAGCATCTCTAACAAGCAAAGGTATCAAAAAAGCAGAAGATTATTTCAAATTAGAAAATTTCAATGATATTGAAAACTCTGAAATTGTGCATAATGTAAACCAAGCATTGCGTGCCCATGGTATTATGAAAAAAGATATTGATTATATTGTTAAAGATAAAGAAGTGTTAATTGTTGACGAATTTACAGGTCGTATCATGTATGGTAGAAGATATAACAATGGTTTGCACCAAGCAATTGAAGCAAAAGAAGGCGTGAAAATTGCAGATGAATCAAAAACATTGGCAACAATTACCTTCCAAAATTATTTTAGAATGTATGATAAATTGTCTGGTATGACTGGTACTGCTATGACAGAAGAAAAAGAATTTCAAGAAATATACAATTTAGATGTTGTATCGATTCCAACCAATATGCCACTGATTAGAAATGACCAAGTTGATATTATTTACAAAAATGAAAAAGCAAAATTCAATGCTGTTGTAGAAGACATTAGAGCAAGTCATGAAAAAGGACAACCTGTTTTGGTTGGTACAGCTTCTATCGAAAATTCAGAAAAGTTAAGCAAACTTTTGGATAAAGCAGGACTTCCACACGAAGTTTTAAATGCTAAAAATCATGAAAAAGAAGCAGAAATTATTGCGCAGGCAGGTAAATTTGGGGCTATTACAATTGCTACTAATATGGCTGGTCGTGGTACTGATATTATGCTTGGTGGAAATAGTGAATTTTTAGCAAAACAAGAAATGCGTAAATTGAAATATTCAGACGAATTAATTGAACAATCTACGGCATTTAATGAAACAGATGAGCAAGAAATTTTGGACGCAAGAAAGAAATATAAAGAATTAGTCGAAAAATATGATAATGAAATCAAAGAAGAAAAAGAGAAAGTAATTCAAGCTGGTGGTTTGAAAATTATTGGTACAGAAAGACATGAATCTCGTCGTATTGATAATCAGCTTCGTGGACGTAGTGGACGTCAAGGAGACCCAGGAGAAAGTAGATTTTATCTTGGTTTGGATGACAATTTGCTAAAAATATTTGGTGGCGATATTATCACAAAAATTTTTGAAAAAGGTAATATTCCAGAAGATATGCCCATTGAAGTAAAATTGATTTCAAAATCTATCGAAAATGCACAAAGCAAAGTGGAAGGCAGAAATTTCTCTATGAGAAAACATGTTTTGAATTATGATGATGTTATGAATGTGCAAAGAGAAATTATTTATGGCGAAAGAAAAAAAGTATTAGATGGTGCAAATCTTCGTGAAAATATTATTGGTATGATTGAAGATGCGTGTAGCGCGATTGTTGACACATATTATTCAGAAATTGAAGATGGTACATTGCAGAAAGATGCTTTTATTGCGGAAATTCAAACTTCTTTAAATATTGAGAAATTGGATAGTTTAGACAAAGAAAAAGTAAAGGCGAATGAAGTTTTAGCTGAATTGAAGGAAAAAGCATTAAAACTTTACGAACAAAAAGAAAAAGATATTGGCGAAAAGGAAATGCGTGAATTAGAGCGAGTTGTTGTGTTAAAAATTGTGGATGCAAAATGGATGGATCATATTGACGCTATGGATGAGCTTAAAAATGGAATTGGGCTTCGTGCTTATGGTCAAAAGGATCCTGTTGTTCAATACCGTTTTGAAGGTGGCGAAATGTTTGATGAAATGAACCTTCAAATAAAATTGGAAATTGTTAAAATTATGCTTCATATTGTCCGTAACCAACGTACTATAAAAAGAGAATCCAATGTTGAAATAACATCTGAAGGATTTGATGAAAAAGCATTAGAGACAATTCATTTGGATAAAGATACAGGACTTCCACAATCAGCACCTTCTGACTCAAAGCCACAACCAGTTGTAAACCAAGAACCAAAAATTGGAAGAAATGATCCATGTTTCTGCGGAAGTGGGAAGAAATATAAAAATTGTCATGGAAAAAATCAATAAAATATTTAAAGTGTAAACGGAGTTTCTGTTTACATTTTTTTGTTTTTACAAACAGCAAAATATTACATTTATATTACAAATTGAAATATTTTATTTTAAGTCTTGACAATCTAAATGTTTTATAATATAAAAAAAGTATGTTAGCTACTTTACAATATAAAATTTCTAGAGTTTTATAGTAAAGATAAAAGTAATATTTTAATTATAAGGAGGAAAAATATGGGATCAAGTATTTCGGTACCACAGTTTAATGAAAGTTTTGAAGCAGATTTGAAAGGTTATATGGATTATATAAGAAAATTAGGAAGATGTATAAATGCAATGAATAAAAGTATGAAGACAGTATCAAATGAATTATATGAATGTATACAAATAGATAAGGCTTGGTATGATGATACAGCTGTTAAATTTTCAAAATGGTGGAATAATACAGCAGTAGATGGAGGAAGAAAAGCTTGCATGACTATTTATGAAGAAATTTCTAATATATATGGTGTAACAGGAACAATAATAAGTAAGGCATTAGCTTATGAAAATAGTAGTACAAAAGATAGAATTTCTAAAGGTGGATATGGTGATATTATTCAAGTCGCAAATGGAGAGAAACTTGAACATACAGAATTAAAATGGGAAGACTTAAAAGCAATAGAAGTAAATGAAGAAGATTCTAATGTAAATATAGATGCTGCAAAGATAAATAGAAGATTAGATGCTGTAAAACTTGAGTTTGATAAAATTACAGATGAAATGGAGAGAATAAGACATTTAGTAGCATATTATTTAACTGATAGAGGTACAGCTAAGAAAGCAATCGATTTCAAAGATGATTTTGATTATGCTTCTATATTAAGAATGCAAAGGAATGTAGGAGACTGCTTAGCTATCATACAAAAAAGTTTAAGCGATCATCTTGAAACTCATAAAGATGAGATGAAGAGAGGTAAAGATGATTTGAAAAATTTATTTAATGCAACATATGCTAAATAAATCATAATTATGTGATTAAGTTTTATAATATTAATTAAATAAAAAATGAGAGATATTGATATCTCTCATTTTTATTATCATTTGGTAAAAAATTATGTTGCAAAAATTTTTATTTTTCGTTATAATAAAACATGAGAAAATAAAGGAGAAAAAATCATGTTAATTGTATTGATTGGTGAAGGCAAAATGCACAAATTTATATTACCACAAGTACCGTCTGGAAATTATATTATAAATGATAAGTATGAAAATACTAATAGACGTTTAATTGAAATTGAAGCACAAGATGGAAAGTGGAAAATTGTTAGTGATAATCATGCTAAAATAGTAAATCCCCAATATATTCAAATAACAAATGACCAAATTAATATAATGAACTCAAATGAATTGTTTTTGAATCAAATTGTTTTACAAGAATATGATATACATAAATTAATTATCGAAGGTTCAAAGTCTCTTTATATTTTATGTTGTTTGCCAGTATATGAAGAAAATTGGGCTTATTTTAAAATAAAAAAACAACCAATTTTGATTGGAAAAAATGAAGCAAATCAAATTTCTTATGAAAATGATTTAGTGTCTGATATTCATGCAAAAATGTTTTTTCGTAATGGAAAATGGATACTTCAAAATTGTGATAAAAAATATGGAATTTTTGTAAATGGAAATTTAGTATATGATAAGCCTAAAATTTTATTGAATGGTGATACAATTTTTATTATGGGATTAAAAATAATATTAATGGGAAACAGTTTGTACATGAATAATCCTGCTGGAAATACTTATTATGATGAGCAAAGTTTGATTCTTAGTGAAGTTAAACAAATGGAAAGAATACAAGCCAAAATAGAAGATGAGAAATATATTGAATTATACTCGCCAAAAGATTATTTTTATAGAGCCCCAAGAATTAACAATAAAATTGAGAGAGAAAAGATAAAAATTGAGCCACCACCACCTAAAAAACAAGATGATAATATGCCATTATTTTTAACATTAGGTTCTACTTTATGTATGGGAGTTATTTCCCTTGTTACAATTATATCGATGCTTTCTGGAATTGCAAATGGAACCTCTTCACTTAGAAATAATATTTTGTCTATTTTTTCCGCAGTAGCGATGTTAATTTCTATGCTATTAATTCCTTTAATGACAACAAAATGGCAGAAGAAAAGAGATAAAAATTATGAAGAAAAACGTCAAAGAAAGTATCGAGAATATATTATTCAGAAGAAACAAGAAATTGAGCAAATAAAACTTAAACAAAGAAAGATATTATTTGCAAATTATGATACAACAGAAGAATGTGTTAAAATTATTTTAAATAAAGATAAGCGATTGTGGGAAAAATCTATTGAAGATACTGATTTTTTATCGGTTAATCTTGGAATTGGTGATGTACCATTAGATATTGATATTTCTTATCCAGAAAAAGAAGCTTTTTCGATGGAAGAAGATGATAATTTGAAAGAAATGTTGAATGAGTTTACACAAGGAATTGAAATGCTTAAAAATGCTCCAACTATTGTTTCTTTGACAAATGAAAAAATTATTTCTTATATTGATAAAAGTGAAGAAAATATAGATAAATTTATACAAAATTTTTTAATACAATTGATGGCATTTCAAAGTTATAATGATTTAAAATTTGTATTTTTTTTGAAAAAAGAAAATTTAGAAAAATGGGAATATATAAAATTACTTCCTTATGTTTGGAGTAATGAAAAAGATTTTCGATTTATTGAAGATGATATGAAAGGAATGGAAGAAATTTCCAAATATTTAGAAGATGAATTTTTACAAAGAACAAATGTTGAAAATGTTTCAGATAATGCACAAAGTTATCAAAACTTTTGTCCATATTATTTGATTTTTACAGATGATTATCGTAAGATTGAAAATTTAAAAATCATAACTAATATTTTAGCAGAAAAAAGAAATTTAGGATTTAGTATCTTTTGTATTGCTAATGATATTAGACAGTTGCCAAATAAGTGTAAAACATTTATTAATATCGAGGGAAAAAAAGGAAGAATTTTTACAAGTGAATTATCTGAAAATCATGAAATTAATTTTATATTTAATAATTCAGATACTTTCTTTTTGGAAAAAATGATAAAAACCTTGTGTAATATACCGATTAAGTGTCAGTTAACTGAAAAAAATGCTTTGCCAAGTCATTATTCTTTTTTAGAAATGTATCATGTTGGTTTAATTGACCAACTAAATATTTTAGAACGTTGGAAAAATAATGATGCGACACTTTCTTTAGCAGCGCCAATTGGAGTTAATCCATCAGGAAAATTAATCTATTTAGATATTCATGAAAAATTTCATGGACCACATGGATTGATTGCAGGTTCAACGGGGTCTGGTAAAAGTGAATTTATTATTACTTATATTTTGTCACTAGCATTAAATTATCACCCAGATGATGTGACTTTTGTTTTAATTGATTATAAAGGTGGAGGCTTAGCTGGTGCTTTTCAAAAGCAAGATATCAAATTGCCACATTTGGTAGGAACGATTACCAATATTGATAAGGAAGGACTTCAAAGGTCGCTTATTTCGATTCAAAGTGAATTGAAAAGAAGACAGATTTTATTTAATGAAGCAAGAGAAGTAACAGATGGTGGTGTAATTGATATTTATAAGTATCAGAAGTTATACCATAATGGAATTTTGGAAAAACCAATTCCACATTTATTAATTATTTGTGATGAGTTTGCAGAACTAAAACAACAGCAACCAGATTTTATGGAAGAATTGGTTAGTGTATCGAGAATTGGACGAAGTCTTGGTGTGCATTTGATTTTAGCAACCCAAAAACCAAGTGGAATTGTTGACAATCAAATTCGAAGTAATAGTAAATTTGCTATCTGCTTAAAAGTACAAGACAAAGCTGATAGTATAGATGTAATTGAAACACCAGATGCTGCCTTTTTGAAACAATCAGGAAGATTTTATATGAAAGTTGGAAATGGAGAATATTTTGATTTGGGACAATCGGGTTGGGCAGGAGCTCAGTATTATCCTTCTGATATTTCTCAAAAGCAAAAGGATGATTCTATTAAATTTATTTCCAATATTGGAACTGTAATTAAAGAAATAAATGATTATACAAAAAAGACACTTACGAGTAAAGGTGATCAATTAACCAATATTGTAAAACAAATGCACGATATTGCAATGTCTGAAAAAATCACAGCTCAAAAATTATGGTTAGATGATATTCCAGAAAAAATTTATGTGAAAGCCATTAAAAATAAATATAAATTTAAGAAAAAGGCAAATAGTATACGTGTTAGTATTGGTGAGTATGATGATCCAGCTAATCAAAAACAAGGTTTGGTAAGTCTGGATTTAATAAATGACGGTAATTTAATTATTTATGGTAGTGCAGATAGTGGAAAAGAAACACTTATGAGTACAATGGTTTATGACTTAATGACAACTTATATGACGGAAAATGTATGGATGTATATTTTAGATTTTGGAACCGAAACATTTCGAATTTTTCAGGAGTGTCCACATGTAGGAGAAGTTATTTTTGCTAATCATGATGAAAAATTAAGAAGATTTTTTATTCGTATGAAAGAAGTTGTAAATGAACGTAAACAGATTTTGGCGGAATATAATGGAGATTATCAATTTTTCCTCAAAACAAGTGGACAAGCTATGCCACTCATTACGATCTTTATTAATGGTTATGATAGTTTTATTGAGAATTATGATGATACATTTGACGATACTTTACTAACTTTGACAAGAGAAGGTTCCAAAACGGGAATTGTATTTGTGATTTCAACGACTGCTTATAATGATATGAGATATCGAATGGCACAAAATTTTAAACAAAAAATTGCATTATCGCTAAATGACTCTAGTGATTATAATAGCATTTTTGAGGGGATTAGAAATCGAAAACCAGCTCGTCGATTTGGTCGAGGATTTGTTAATTTGAAAGAAGAAGTTTTTGAATTTCAAACAGCTAAGTCATGTGAACCTGAAGAATATAATGTATTTATCAAAAATGAAATTGAAAAAGTAAAAAAACAGAATACGATAATAGCAGAAAAAATTCCTGTTTTACCAGATATTGTGAAAACTGAAAATTTAAAAATGCCATTTAATGATCCAGCAAGATTTCCAATTGGTTTGAGAAAAAAAGATATCAAACCAGAAGTGTATGATTTTCAAGATAATTTTATAACGATTATCACAGCCAAAAGTTTAGAAGAAGCAATACAATTTGCTTCTAATGTTTGGCAAAAGATAACAAGTATGAAAAATATTGATGTTATTACATTAGATCCAGAAAGAAAAGTTTTGGCGGGGAGAAATGATTTAAAAGATAATTATGAAAAGGTTGTAAAAGATCAAAAATCATCTAACTTTCAAATTTGTTTTATTTTTGGGTTAGATAAACTAATTAATTATTTTGAGGAAATTGAAAAATTACAAGAAATGATTAAGAAGTATGAAAATAATAATGATTGTAGTTTTATTATTGTTGATTCAGCAGATAAAATCAAGGAGCATAATTATGATGAGTGGTATCGTCAAAATGTACTAGATAATAATATTATTTGGGTAGGAAATGGAATTGAAGATCAATATCTTTTAGATGTTAATGCACCAAGGAGAGAAATTATTAATGATTGTGGATGTAGTTTTGGTTATATTAATAAAAAAGATAGAACCATTCTAGTAAAATTATTAGAAATGAAAGATAAGAGGGAAGAAGACGATGAATGAAGTATTAGTAAAACTATATGTTCCTGTAATAGATGAACAGTATGATATTTGGATACCACTGGATAAGGACATTTATACAATTATTATGCTACTCACAAAATCTGTGAATGAATTAACTAAGGGATATTACAAACCAGCTACAATGCCATATTTATATGATCGTATTACAGCAAAAGTTTTTGATATTAATTTAAAAGTGATAGAAACAGAAATTAGAAATGGAACAGAATTGGTCATGTTATAAAATCCTAAAAAAACTATTGTAATTTTTGGAATTTTAAGTTATAATAGACAATAATAAAATAAAGGAGAAAGCCAATGTCATTTATTGATGAATTGAAGAAAAGGGCTAGCGAGGACAAAAAAACGATTGTTTTGCCAGAAGCGATGGATGTTAGAATTTTGAAGGCGACGGAAGTAATTTTGCAAGAAAATTTAGGGAATATAGTTTTATTAGGGAATATTGAAGAAATTAAAAACAAAGCTCAAGAAGAAAATGTCCAGATTTCTGGTGCACAGTTGATAGATCCAAATACTTCAGAAAAAGCACAAAAATATGCTGAGACTTTATCTGAAATAGATAAGACAATTACTTTACAAGAAGCAAAGCAATTAATTAAAAATCCAGTTTATTTTGGCATGATGATGGTGAAATTAGGAGATAGCGATGGCTATGTTTCTGGTGCTATGAATACTACTAAGGATATTTTAAAAACAGCAATGCGTATTTTTGAAAAAGAAGGAACCAAAATATTATCAACTGTACTAGTCATGATTGTTCCAAATGAAGAATATGGTGATAAAGATGGGGTTTACTTATTTGCTGATTGTGCTTTAAATGAAAATCCAGGTTATTTAGCATTATCTGAAATTGCAATGACTTCTGCCAAAAGTTATGAAAAATTTACAAAGAAAAAAGCTAAAGTGGCGATGTTATCGTATTCAAGTTTTGGAAGCGCCAAATCGAAATCGATTGATAAAGTGGTAAAAGCAACTCAAAGAGTAAAGAGTAAAATGCCAGAATTATTAATTGATGGAGAACTTCAATTAGATGCAGCCATTGTGCCAGAAGTAGCAAATTACAAAGCACCAAATTCAAAATTAAAGGGAGAAGCTAATGTACTTATTTTTCCAGATATTAATGCTGGAAATATTGGTTGTAAATTAGTAGAAAGATTAGCAAATGCACAGATGTTTGGACCAATTTGTCAAGGTTTGGAAAAACCAATTAATGATTTATCAAGAGGAAGTTCGGTAGAGGGCATTGTTGGTACGATTATTATAACGGCTGTTCAAGCACAAAAATAAGGAGTTTATATGGAATTAAATAAAGAAAACACAAAAAAAATAATCAAAATTATTACTTATGCACTTATATTATTTTTCATTTTACAAAATTTTGGAATTGTAAAAAATATGTTTTTTAATCTTATCAGTATATTGTCACCATTCTTGTTTGGGATAGGATTGGCGTTCATTTTGAATATTCCAATGAGTAGTTTTGAGAGAAAATTATTCAAAAGCAAAAAAGTAAAAAATAATTCAATCAAACAAAATCCTTTGAAAAGACCAATTTCAATTGTTATATCTTTAATTTTAATTATTTTAATTATTGGTTTTATTATAAAACTGGTTATTCCTCAGTTGATTAGTGTAATTGTTATGTTTGCAGGAAATCTTCCAGAATTTGCTTATAATATCAAGGAAGGAGCTCTGCAATTGACGGAGCAATATCCAGAAATTCGTGACCAAATTAGTAATATTGAAATTAACTGGGACCAAATCATTAATGAACTCATGAATTTTGTCAAAAATTTTGCAGGAAGTTTTGTGACCTCTTCTATAGGATTTGTTGTGTCAGTAATTGGAGGAATTTTTGATAGCATTGTTGCGATTGTTTTTGCTGTTTATATTTTGATGAGCAAAGAGAAACTTTCAGAACAATTGAAAAAATTGATTAGAGCGTATGTGCCAGAAGGAAAGGCAGAACGTATGTTAGATATATGTGCATTATCTAAAAATACATTTAGCAATTTTATAGCAGGACAATGTATTGAAGCAGTAATTTTGGGTACTTTGTGCTTTTTAGGAATGTTATTATTAAGACTGCCATATGCAGCAACTATTTCTGTTTTTGTTGGTGTAACAGCTTTAATACCAATTGTTGGTGCATTTATTGGAATTATTTTAGGTGCTGTTTTGATTTTGTCTGTTTCACCAATAAAATCACTCATTTTTATTTGCTTTTTACTAATTTTGCAACAAATTGAAAGTAATGTTATTTATCCAAAAGTGGTTGGAAATTCGGTTGGACTTCCAGGTATGTGGGTGTTAGTTGCTGTAATCGTTGGAGGCGGTTTAGGCGGAATGCTAGGATTATTACTTGGTTTGCCTTGTGTTTCAGTATTATATTCCATTCTTAGAAATGATGTTTATGAAAGATTAAAAATGAAAAAAATATAAAATTTATGTAAAGTATTTACAAGAATACAAATATATGGTAAAATAAAATTGTAACGAATAATCTGAAAATGCAGGAGGAAAATAAAATGTCAGAAAAAAAAGAAATTTATTCTGGACCAGAAGGTGTTGTATACCAGAAGGAAAATGTTTCTAAAAAAGAAATTATTATTAATATGGTAATTACAACACAGAAAAGGTCTAAAGGTAAATAAGCTTTCTTCTGAAAACATAATGAAAGGAGGTGGAGCCGAGAAATTTCAGGCTCCATTTTTCTTGCCAAAATTTTATTTTTCCGATATAATATAAAAAATTGGGGGAAATAAAAATGGATTTAAAAAAGCCAGTTCAGTTTATTAAAGGCGTTGGACCAACCAGAGTGAAACTCTTAAATAAATTAGGAATTCATACTTTGGAAGATTTAATTACCTATTATCCAAGAGAATATGAAGATAGAAGTAAACCAAAAGCAATTGACGAAATTGTAGATGGCGAAGAAGTTTTAATTTCGGCATATCCAGTTGGACGAATGAATGAGGTTCGTATTCGTGGAAACCTTACATTGTGCAAATTGATGGTAAGAGATGAGACGGGAAGTTGTCTGATTACTTGGTATAATCAGCCTTATTTGAAAAATGTGTTTTCGCAAAATAAACGTTATAAATTTTATGGGAAGGCAAAAGGTAAATATGGCAAAATTGAAATGCAGTCACCAGTATATGAAGAAGCTGATACCAACAAAAATACAGGAAAAATTATTCCTATTTATCCATTGACTTACAGTTTATCACAAAATACTATTCGTAAAATTATGGAAAATGGAGTAGCAGAAGTAGAGCGGAAGATTGCCAGAAACAATGCCGCAATATTTCATGCAAAAATATCATTTGTGCGACATCAATACTGCGACGAAACAAATTCATTTCCCAAATGATTTTGACCAATTTAGAATAGCACGTAAAAGGCTGGTTTTTGAAGAGTTGTTATCAATGCAATTAGCGCTTCTGAGTTTAAAGAGTAAATATGAAGTGAAAAAAGAGGGAATTTGTTTTTCAAAAGAAGTTAAAATGTCAGAAATAATCAATCATTTGCCGTTTCAATTAACCAAAGCACAACTAAGAGTGCTAGAAGAAATTGATGGTGATATGGAAAGTGTAAAGCCAATGAATCGACTTTTGCAAGGTGATGTTGGCTCTCGGAAAAACAATTGTGGCATTGATGGCAGCCTATAAAGCAGTCAAATCTGGTTATCAAGCGGTCATTATGGCTCCCACAGCAATTTTAGCTACTCAGCATTTGGAAACATTCAATCAAATTTTGCAAGATACAGGAATTCAATGTGAATTATTAGTTAGTGGCATTTCAAAAAAGAAAAAAGAAGCGATTTTAGAGCGTTTGCAAAAGGGTGAAATTGATATTTTGATTGGGACACATGCAGTATTAGAAAATAATGTTATTTTTTCAAAACTTGGTTTGGTAGTAACAGATGAACAACATCGTTTTGGTGTTCGTCAAAGAAGCATGATTGCTGAAAAAGGAAATAATCCAGATGTTTTAGTCATGACAGCGACGCCAATTCCTAGGACGCTTGCCCTGATTTTATATGGTGATTTGGATATTTCTATCATTGATGAATTGCCACCAAATCGTAAAAAAATTGAAACTTATGCAGTTCGAAAAGATATGGAGGCTCGTGTTAACAATTTTATTGCTAAGAATATTGATGAAGGAAGGCAATGCTATATTGTGTGTCCATTGGTAGAGGAAAATGAAGAAATTAATGCAAAATCGGTTATGGAACTGGTAGAAGTTTATAAAAATCAAGTTTTTACGAATTACCAAGTGGAATATTTGCATGGAAAAATGCGCCCAAAAGAAAAAGATGAAATTATGGAACATTTTAAGAATGGAGAAATTGATATTTTAATTTCGACAACAGTTATTGAAGTTGGTGTGAATGTGCCAAATAGCAATATCATGGTGATTGAAAATGCAGAACGATTTGGCCTTGCGCAATTACATCAATTGCGTGGTAGAGTGGGAAGGGGCGAATATCAGTCTTATTGTATTTTAAAATATCAAGGAAATTCGCATGTAATTCAAGAAAGAATGAAAGTTATTTCAAGTACTAATGATGGTTTTGTGATTTCTGAAAAGGATTTGGAACTGCGTGGTTCAGGTGAATTTTTTGGAACGAAGCAACATGGTATTCCAGAATTTAAAATTGCCAATTTGTTTGAAGATATTGAAACATTAAAGCAAATTCAAGCAATCGCACTAGAAATAATTGCTCAAGATCCACTTTTGGAAAAACCAGAAAATAAAGAATTTAAGTTATTGGTTGAGAAAAATTTTCATGGTAGAATTGAAATTTAAAAAATTTAGTAAAAATAGTTGTCATGTTCTGAAAAATATGATATATATATTATAAGTAATAGCTTTAGTGCAGGCATAAAAATAGCACAAATTTTAGGCTTTTTTGCTGTAATTACAGAAAGAGAGGAAAAAAGAAAAAATGCGAATTGATTTTCAAAGCATTGCATTAGGAAAAGCAGTTACGTTCGAGACAAAACAATTAAAACGCTTTGTACTTAAGTTCAGAAGTGAGCGTAGCACATTTGTAAAAATTCTGCAAAATTTGCGGATAGAAACACCAGTCCAATTGCGGAACTTTCAGGAAGAAGAGGGCAGTTTTGAAACTGACCATGGACAGAAGATATTTCTGGATGCTTCCAACCAAAAGATTATAGTAGAGGAGAACCAGAAGAGGCGTCACTATATTGTCATTGGATCATATGATCTTGTACCAATTGGCTCCGAAGATATTTAAAAGAGAAGCAGGCTACGGCTTGCTTTTTCAATTTTTTATTTGACTATTGATGCAAAATGTAGTAAAATAGATTTAAGTAAATTGAATAGTCGCTGATGGATTTCGAAAGGAACCATGAGAGGAAAGTCCGGGCTCCATAAAGAGCAGGATGCTTGATAACGTCAAGCGAGGGTGACCTTAGGGAAAGTGCAACAGAAAATAACAGCCAGTTTATTGAAAAAATTTTTACGGTAAACTGGTTAAGGTGAAAAGGCGAGGTAAGAGCTCACCGGTGCCATAGTGATATGGTGCGTCAGTGTAAACCCCATCTGGAGCAACACCTTGCAAATTAAGAGAAACTTAGCTCTTTAAAGTCTCTATTTTGCTTTGCATGAGTGGCTTGAGGTAGATAGCAATATCTATCCTAGATAAATGACTATTCACGACAGAACCCGGCTTATAGATTTACTTAAAATTATAAAATGAAAAAAGCGTGAGAAATTTGGAAAATTAATTTTGTGCGCTTTTTTTATTAGTTATTTTTGAAAAAAAGAAAAATAATATTTTCAAATAATTTAATTTTTTATCAATAAA
>CATLEX010000009.1 GCA_949927455.1 uncultured Clostridia bacterium | reverse complement strand
TTTATCTATAAATTGATACGTAAGAAAAAGGAGAGAGAAAATGGAGAGAAAAAAAGAAGGATTTATGGGCAGTAGAGAAAATAGAAATCGTACAAGAACTACTGTAAAAAAAGAAGGAAATAAAGAACAGAGAAATGAAATAAAAAGGAATACGAGAATGCCAAGAAAGCCTAGAGAGCCAATGGCTAAAAGAGAGAATGCGCCAAGAAAGGAAGATAGCATTTTTAAGAAAAATAAACTAAAAATTATTCCACTAGGGGGACTACAAGAAGTTGGCAAAAATATTACAGTTTTTGAATATGAAAATGATATTATTTTAGTGGATTGTGGAGTTTCTTTTCCAGAGGACGATATGTTAGGAATTGATTTGGTCATTCCAGATTTTACTTATTTAGTAAAAAATAAAGATCGTATTCGAGGTTTGGTGATAACACATGGTCACGAAGACCATATAGGTTCCATTCCATATTTTTTGAAACAAGTAAATGTTCCAATTTATGCGACAAAATTGACAGTTGGTTTAATCAAAAATAAACTAGAAGAACATCGTTTGACAAAACAAACCAAAATGCACACAGTCAAACAAGGAGATACAGTTGAACTTGGCAAATTTAAAATTGAGTTTATCAAAAGTTGTCATAGTATTCCAGATGCGGTAGCTCTTGCTATTCATACACCCGTTGGCGTGATTGTGCATACAGGTGATTTTAAAATTGATTATACACCAATCAATGATGATACAATGGATTTTGGTCGTTTGGCGGAGCTTGGAAATCAGGGAGTTTTGGCGCTTATGTCAGATAGTACAAATGCTGAGCGAAAAGGATATACAATGTCAGAACGCACAGTTGGTGAGGTATTTGACAAATTATTTATCAATTGTAAAAAGAGAATTGTTGTGGCGACATTTGCTTCTAATGTTTATCGTATTCAGCAAATTGTAAATAGTGCAGTTGCTAATAATAGAAAAATCGCGGTTTCTGGTAGAAGTATGGTCAATATGATTGAAACAGCTATGGAACTTGGTTATATTGATGTGCCAAAAAATGTATTTATTGATATTGATATGATAGGAAATTATACAGATGAGCAGCTTGTAATCATTACAACAGGAAGCCAAGGTGAGCCAATGTCGGCTCTTACAAGGATGGCAACTGGTGAGCATAAAAAAGTGCATATTTCGGCAAATGATTTAGTGATTATTTCAGCAACACCAATTCCGGGAAATGAGAAATTTGTTGCGAAAGTCATTGATGATTTGATGAAAATTGGTGCAGAGGTTGTGTATAGTTCGCTTGCAGATATTCATGTATCACGGACATGCTTGTCAAGAAGAGCAAAAGTTGATGCTAGCTTTAGTAAAACCAAAATATTTTATTCCAGTACATGGAGAATATCGTCATTTAATTGCACATAGTGAAACAGCAAAGTTAATGGGAGTAAATCCTAAAAATATTTTCTTAATGACCAATGGACGTATTTTGGAAATGGATGATAAACGTGCAAGACTTGCTGGAACAGTACCATTTGGAAAAGTAATGGTGGATGGCTTAGGCGTTGGAGATGTAGGAAATATTGTACTACGTGATCGTCAACATTTGTCACAAGATGGGTTGATTATTGTTGTTTTAACAATGGACTCTGCTACTGGAGAAGTGGTAGCTGGACCAGATTTGATTTCAAGAGGATTTGTGTATGTGCGTGAGTCTGAGAATTTGATGGATGATGTAAAAGTTGTTATTCGCAAGGAAATTGACAGATGTGTTGCTAATAGTATTACAGATTGGAGTACGATAAAAAGTGCAATTCGCGATTCTTTGCGAGAATATATTTATAAAACTACAAAAAGAAATCCAATGATTTTGCCAATTATTATGGAAGTGTAAAAAATCAAAAATACCAAGCATTTTATAGCTTGGTATTTTATTTAGATTGTTTTATAAAATTTTAGATGACATAAATTTTCCTAATTGTTTAATATCGGTTTGAGCATTTAATTCAAAACGAACAGTACCTAGTCCGCTGATAGTAATATCTATTTCTGAATCTAAATCAAAGTTACCAGAAGTTTCAACAGAATATACTTGAATATTAGGATAAGGAATCGAAGTATAATCTATTTTTTTTCCAGTTATGCCTTGAACATTGACAGCAATCATTCTTTTATCAGTGAACACCAATTTGTCTCTCATAGAAACAAAAGAAAATTGAACATTTTCATTGTCAATTAAAAGGTCTTTGACTGCTGTTTCTCCTTCTGAATTATCAGTCATTTTTAATTTAATTAAATTTTTGTTTGTAAAATCAATCATTTTTTCCCCTTTCATTTTTATGATTTCAAAAAAGAAGGTGCTGAGGAGCACCAATATGTAAGTTTATTTTAGATAAAATAACTAGCAATACCTAGTACAACTAAAATGATTCCACAAATTCTTACAGCCATTTCTGATTTGATTTTAGAATTTTCACGTTCTGCTATTTTTTTTGGAGCAATAATCATAGGAACTCCACTAATCACAATAAGAATTGAAAAAATAAGATTTACCATTTTACATTTTCCCCCCTTTACTTTTTATATACTAGGAAATATTTTCAATATTCCTATGTATATAGGCGAGTGAAACTTTGCAAAACAAAATTTCTCACGCTTTTCTAATGAACACATTATATCATAATTCTCAAAAAAATCAATATAGTATCAAATAAATATTTACAAATTCAGGAAAAAATGATAAACTATAATAAATTATGAAAAAGGAGAGAGTTATGGAAACGCAAGAATTAGCAAACTTAATTTTTCCAGAAGTAAAGGAAATTTCATATTATGAAGAAAAATACAAAAAAAGAGACCTAAAAGAACGGTGCAGTTGTGACACGTTATGCACCAAGTCCAACAGGTTTTATGCACATTGGTGGTTTATATCAAGCTTTGGTTGCAAAAAAAATGGCAAATCAAACAGATGGCGTGTTTTTTGTGAGAATTGAAGATACGGACCAAAAACGAGAAATTGAAAATGGTGTAACTGATATTATAAATAGTTTGAAAAATTATGGAATTGAGCCAGATGAAGGAATGCAGGATGAGGAAAATTCTGTGGGCGAATATGGACCTTATAAACAGTCTATGAGAAAAGAAATTTATCAAGCATATGCGAAAGATTTACTTGCAAAAGGCTTAGCTTATCCATGTTTTTGTACGCCAGAAGATTTAGAGCAAATTCGTTCTAATCAAGAAAAGGCGAAAGAAAGAACGGGTTATTTTGGAAAATGGACAAAGTGTAGAAATATGCCGCTTGAGATGGCTTATGATAAAATCAAAAATGGTGAAAGTTATATTATTCGCTTGAAATCGCCAGGAAATCCAGACAAGAAAATTAAGCATAAAGATGCGATAAAAGGTAGTGTGGATATGCCTGAAAACGACCAAGATATTGTTATTATCAAATCAGACGGGCTTCCAACCTATCATTTTGCGCACGCGATTGATGACCATTTAATGGGTACAAATTTAGTTATTCGTGGAGATGAATGGTTACCTTCTGTGCCACTTCATTTGCAACTGTTTTATGTGTTAGGATTCAAGACACCTAAATATGCGCATATTGCGCCACTTATGAAAACAGAAGATGGCGGAAAGCGTAAACTAAGTAAACGTAAGGATCCTGAAGCGGCAGTAAGTTTTTATAAAGAAGAGGGGATTCCAAAGCAATCAGTCAAGGAATATTTAATGAATATTGCGAATTCGAATTTTGAAATGTGGAGAAAGCAAAATCCAGAAAAAGCTTTAGAAGAATTTGTGTTTGATTTGAAAAAAATGGGGGTAAGTCGGAGCGCTTTTTGATATGACTAAAATGCTAGATGTTTCGAAAAATGTGATTTCAAAATATACAGCTGAAGAAGTTTATAAAGAGGCTTTGGTTTGGGCAAAAGAGCATGATACTGAACTTGCCAAAATGTTGGAAAACAAAGAATATTCATTAAAAGTTTTGGGAATTGAACGTGGCAATAGTAAGCCTAGAAAAGACATTAGCAAATGGTCTGATTTAAAACATGCTATTTTATATATGTATGAATTTGACAAAAATAACACCGATTTTGAATATCAAAAAATAACTGATAAAGAAGAAATTGCGAAAATTGTAAACTTGTATTTTGAAAAATATTACAATGAAAATGATGACAAGCAAACTTGGTTTGATAAAATGAAAGATTTAGCAGAAGAATTGGGATATAGCCGAGAAGTAAAGGAATATAAAGCAAATCCAGAGGCGTATAAAGGGCATGTTGGCGATATTAGCACAGTGCTTCGCGTAACTTTAACAGGACGCTCACAAACACCAGATTTATATGAAATTATGCAAGTTTTGGGTAAAGAAGAATGTTTGAAAAGAATTTAGAAAACCAAAAAAATGCAAGTTTTCTTCAAAAAAGGCTTGCATTTTCGAAATTTTGGGTATATAATAGATATACAATTGATTAAAAACAAGAAGAGTGGGAATTTTCCCACTCTTTACTTGTGAGTAAAAAATAAAAGGGGGAAATTTTGATTTGAGTAATCAGAATATTGAGTCTAAGGTGGAAGATTTACTAAAGCCAATTATTCAGAATTTGGGTTATATTTTGTATGATGTTCAATATATAAAAGAAGGAAAAGATTTTTATTTACGTATTACAATTGATAAGCCAGAAGGAATTTCAATTGAAGATTGTGAAACGGTAAATGGCGCAATTAATGAACCTTTAGATGAGATAGATTGTATCAAAGAAAGTTATTTTTTGGAGGTTTCTTCACCAGGTTTGGAAAGAGTTTTGCGAAAAGAATGGCATTTTGAAAAACAAATTGGAAATAAAATTCAAATTAAATTATTCAAATCAATTGAAAAGAAAAAAGAATTAGAAGGAATTTTAAAGTCGTTTAACGACGAGTATTTAGAACTTGAAATAGAAGATAAAATTATGGAAATTGAACGAAAAGATGTTGCAATGGCGAAAACAGTATGTGATGTGTTTTAGAAAGGAAAGGTGTGTAAAATGAAGAATATTGATATGAAAGAGTTTATAAAAGCCATGGAAGAGTTGGAAAAAGAAAGAGGGATTAGTAAAGAATATTTGATTGAATCGCTAGAAACTGCGTTGGTAACAGCTTACAAAAGAGAGTTTGATACAGTAGATAATGTGAAAGTTACGATTGACGAAAATACAGGTGATCTTCATATTTATTCTGTCAGAGATGTGGTAGAAGTTTTAGAAGATCCATTGCTTGAAATAAGCTTAGAAGCAGCACAAAAAATTGATTCTAGCTATAATGTAGGAGATGTCGTAAACTTGGAAATTCAACCAAAAGATTTTGGTAGAATTGCGGCACAAACAGCAAAGCAAGTTGTGGTTCAAAAAATTAGAGAAGTCGAAAGAAATATGGTTTTTACAGAATTTAATGACAAAAAGGGTGAAATTGTGACTGGCTTAATTCAAAAAGCAGATGGTGGTGTAGTGGTGATGGATTTAGGTAAACTAGAAGGTGTAATGCCACTCAAAGAGCAAATTAGCACAGAACATTATAAGGTAAATGATAAAATTAGAGGTTATGTGGTAGATGTAGAAAGAGGAGCAAAAGGAAATCCACAGGTTATTGTATCAAGAAGTCATCCTGATTTTGTACGTAAATTATTTGAGTTTGAAATTCCTGAAATTTATGAAGGTTTGATTGAAATTAAAAGTGTTTCAAGAGATGCAGGTTCAAGAAGTAAAGTGGCTGTGTATTCAAAAAATCCAGATATTGACCCAGTAGGATCTTGTGTTGGTCAAAAGGGAATTCGTATTCAAAATATTATTAGTGAGTTAAATGGGGAAAAGATTGATGTGATTGAATGGAATGAAGATCCTTCGATTTTTATTGCAGCAGCACTTCTTCCTGCACAGGTTATGGCAGTTGATGTTAGAGAAGAGGAAAAATTTGCACAAGTGGTTGTGCCAAATGACCAACTTTCACTTGCGATTGGTAAGGCAGGACAGAATGCGAGATTAGCAGCCAAATTAACGAATTGGAAGATTGATATTAAATCTGAAACACAAATGAGAGAAATTTTAATGAACAAAATGGAAGAAACAGGTGATGTAGAAAGTGAATAAAAAGAAACCAGCTAGAACGTGCATGGGATGTAATGAAACAAAGGAAAAAAATGAACTTTTTAGAATTGTTAAAACAAAAGAGGGTATCATAGAAATAGATTTAACTGGAAAAAAAGAAGGTAGAGGCGCATATATATGTAAGAATGAAAAGTGTCTTGATAAAGTAATGAAGTCAAAACGTTTAGCACGTGTTTTAAAACAGGAAATTAGTCAAGAGATATATGAGAATTTGAGAGGTGTCATGGTTGATAAATAAAATTTATGGTCTGATGGGACTTTGCGCAAGAAGCCGGAAAAATTGTTTCTGGAATGGATGCTGTATGCGACGAATTAAATAGAAATAAAGTGAAATTGCTTATTGTAGCAAAAGATGCGTCGGAAAAAACAATTAGTAATATAAGATTTTTAGCAGAAAGAAAAAAAATGCCAGTTATTGTAATGGGAACGATTGAGCAAAATAGCAAGGCGATTGGAAGGATTAATCGAGCTGTTATTGGGATAAAGGATAAAAATATAGCAGATGGTATAAAGAAAATTTGTGGGGGTGAAGCTTTTGGGGAAAATTAAAGTTTATGAATTAGCAAAAGAATTGGATGTAGAAAGCAAGAAGTTAGTGGAGATTGCAGCTAATCATGGAATTGTTGCGAAAAGCCATTTAAGTAGTATTTCAGAAGAGGAGTGTAATATTTTAAGAAAAGCAGTAAAAGGAGACAATACAAAAAAAGTCGAAAAACCAAATCAGGATAATAAAAAAGAAAAAATGAAAAAGGAAACAGGAACACCAGTTATTATTAGAAGAGAAATTATTATTAATGAAGATGAGCAAAAAAATAAGGAATTAGAAAAAAAGAAAAAAGAAGAACAAGCCAGAAAAAATGATGTTGGGTTTGTTGGGCAAAATCGAAATAAAGATTATAATATTGTTTATCGAAATAAACCAACAAAACCAATGACTATGAATGAATTGTTTGGAATTGGGAAAAAAGAGGAAAAGGTGGAAGAAACCATAGAACCCCAAGAAGAAAAGGAAGAAATTGTGGAAGAAGTCAAAGAACCAGTTGTGGCTAAAGAGGAGAAAAAATTGCCAGAAAATCATATTGTAGAGAGAAAAGCTCCAGAGAGAAATAATTATAATAATCGAAATCAAAATAATAATAATTATAATCGAAATAACAATTTTAATCGTAATGGCGATAATCGCAATAACTATAATAACAGAAATAATAACTTTAACCGTAATGGCGATAATCGTAATAATTACAATAATCGAAATGGAAATAATGGCAATAACGGTAATTATAATAATCGAAACAATAATTATAATCGTAATGGTGAAAATCGCAATAACTATAATAACAATTATAATAATGGAAATAATAATCAAAGACGCGATAATAGAAATGGTTTTCAAAGACGACCAAATCAACCAATGGATGATCGAAGAATTGACAAGAAAATCAAAAATATTATTGAGATGGATATACCAGAAAAAGAAAATGTTAGAGATTATAATAATAACAACAATAAAAACAGAGACAGAATGAAATTAAATCAAAAAATGAATGACCAAAGACAACCAAAAAAGAGCCGTAAAAATGAAGAAAGTGATTTTAATTCAGGAAAATTGAATAACTTGAAAAAACAAAGTGGACTTTCGAATATGTTTGATGCAGGTGAGATGCTTGATTATTATGATTTAAGCACAGAAAGAGGAAAACGTGGCAAAAAGAAAAGTGGAAAGCAAGAAAATCGCAATAAACAAAAAATATTCAAATTAACTGAAATTACGATTCCAGAAAATATCACAGTAAAAGATTTTGCAATTGAAATGAAAATCACAAGTAGTGAAGTCATTAAAAAATTGCTAAGCCTAGGTGTTATGGCGACGATTAATGACCATATTGATTTTGACACAGCATATTTAATTGCAGAAGAATTTGGTATTAATGCAGTTAAGAAAAATATTGTTACAGATGAAGATATTTTGATTGATGAGACAGAAGATACACAAGAAGAATTAAAACCACGTCCACCAGTTATTGTTGTAATGGGGCATGTTGACCATGGTAAAACTTCACTTTTAGATGCCATCCGAAAAACCAATGTAATTGAAGGAGAATCAGGTGGAATTACACAACATATTGGTGCTTATCAAGTCGAGATAAATGGTAGACAAATCACTTTCTTGGATACGCCAGGACATGAAGCGTTTACTTCAATGCGTGCAAGAGGTGCCATGATTACAGATATTGCAATTTTAGTAGTTGCAGCCAATGATGGTGTGATGCCACAAACAATCGAAGCAATCAACCATGCCAAAGCAGCTGAAATTCCAATTATTGTGGCAGTCAATAAAATTGATTTACCAGATGCTAATATTGATAAAGTAAAACAAGAATTGATGCAATATGAATTAGTTTCAGAAGAATGGGGCGGCGATACTATTTTTGTTCCAATTTCTGCAAAACAAAATATTGGAATTGATAATTTGCTTGAAATGGTGCTACTAGAAGCAGATGTATTAGAATTAAAAGCAAATCCTACGAAACAAGCTAAAGGAACTATTATTGAAGCAAAATTGGATAAAGCACGTGGTCCAGTTGCAACAATGCTTGTACAAAGAGGTCAGTTAGATGTAGGAGATACGATTATTGTTGGTTCTACGATTGGTAGAATTCGTACCATGAAAAATGCGAAAGGCAAAAGTGTCAAATTTGCTGGACCATCGACACCAGTTGAAATTACAGGTTTACATTCTGTTCCAGAAACAGGTGATACATTCTATGAAGTAAAAGACGAGAAGACAGCAAAACATTTGATTGAAAAAAGAAAATATGAAGAAAGACAAAAATCAATTGCTAATAAAGCAGTTGTCACTTTGGATGACTTATTTACGAAGATTGAAAGCGAGAACTTGAAACAATTGAATTTAATTGTAAAAGCAGATGTGCAAGGTTCTGTTGAAGCTTTGAAACAATCGTTAGAAAAATTGTCAAATGAAGAGGTAAAAGTTAAAGTTATTCATTCAAGTGTTGGTGGTGTGACGGAAACAGATGTAACACTTGCGCAAGTTTCAAATGCCATTATTATTGCTTTTAATGTGCGTCCAGAGCCAATTGCTAAAAGTGTTGCAGACAAAGAGGAAGTTGAAATTAAAACATATTCTGTGATTTATGATGCGATTAATGATGTTGAAGCTGCCATGAAAGGCTTGCTTGATCCAATTTACAAAGAAGTTGTGATTGGAAATGCAGAAATTAGGCAGACGTTCAAAGTATCAAGTGTTGGAACTATTGCAGGATGTTATGTGCTTTCTGGAAAAGTAAGTAGAAATGCTGGTATTCGAGTAATCCGTAATAATATTGTAATTCATGACGGAAAATTAATTTCATTAAAGCGTTTTAAAGATGATGTAAAAGAAGTAGACAAAGGTTATGAATGTGGTTTGCAAATTGAGAATTATAATGATTTGTTGGAAGGAGACCAATTAGAAGTTTATGTCATGGAAGAGGTAAAAAGATAAAAGGAGAAGAAAATGGCTGGAAATAATAGAATGCAAAAAGTCAATGAGGAGTTAAAACGTGAAATTGGCACAATTATTACAACCAAAATGAATAACACGAATTTAAAAAAAGGCTTAATTTCAGTAACAGCAGTAGAAACAACACCAGATTTTAAATACGCTAGGGTATATGTTAGTATGATTAATGTCGGAAATAAGAAAGAAGCCTTAAAGGCACTCAAAAAGTCAAGTGGTTTTATTCGTACAGAAATTGCGAAAAAAGTAAATTTAAAAAATACACCAGAACTAATTTTTGAATTTGATGAAAGCATTGAATATGGTGATCGCATTGATAATATTTTAAAAGAAATCATAAAACCTGTACAAGAGAATAAAAATGAAGAATAGAAAGGAATGAAAAATGACTTTAGATGAAATTTTGAAAGAAATAAAAAAAGTGCAAAATATCTGTATTATGGCACATGAGGGACCAGATGGAGATGCAATAGGAAGTAGCTTAGGTTTATTTCATATTTTTAGGGAAATGGGGAAAAATGTAGAAGTTTTGATGAAAAAAGTGCCTGAAACTTTTGCGTTTTTGCCTGACTTTGAGGCAATTAAGGAAGTGCCAAGTAGAGAAAAATTTGATATGGCAATTGTCGTAGATTGTCCTGATATTAAAAGGGTAAATAGCGATTTAATTACCTATTTTGAAACAGCAGAAGTAACAGCGCAATTTGACCATCATATGAATAATTCAATGTTTGCTGACTATAATGTAGTGAATCATGTAGCACCTGCGTGTAGCCAAATATTAGTGGAAAGTTTGGATTATTTAGAAATCGAAATTCCAAAAGAGGCTATGACGTGCTTTTTAACAGGAATTATTACAGATACAGGTGGATTTAAAAATTCTGGTACATCAGTAGAAACTTTTGAAATTGCAGGACGTAGCTTAGAGGCTGGGATTAATTTATCAAAATTGTACAAAAAAAGTTTACTAAATATCACAAGAAGTCGATTTGAAATTCAAAAGGTAGCGATGGATAGAATGGAATTTTTTGCAGATGGCAGAATTAGTTTTACATATATTAATCTAGAAGATGAAAAAAAATTGGCATTAAAAGATGGAGACCATGAAGGAATTGTGGAAATTGGAAGAAATATCAAAGATGTAGAAGTTTCTATTTTTCTACGTGAACAAGAAAAAGATTATAAAATTTCACTTCGTTCAAATGACTATGTTAATGTTGCTGAAGTGTGTATGTTGTTTGGTGGTGGCGGACATATAAGAGCTGCTGGAGCGAGTACGATGTTAAATTTAGAAGAAGCAAAACGTGCTTTAATCAAGGAAATTGAAAAAAGATTAAAATAAGCCTTGCAATATTATGGAAAGTATGGTATAATAAAAAACATTCAATAATCAGGAGGTTTAAAACCATGACAAATAACAGAAAATTAGCAACACAACATGCACAGCGGGCAGCAGAAAAAAAGCGTAGGAAAGATGCTAAAAAGCGGAAACGCGAAAAAGCAAAGCAGTGTATTGCTAATTAACTGAATTTAATGAAAATTTGGATTTTGCGGCTAACTATGCGCAAAATCCTTCTTTCATATTTAAGGAGAAAAAATGAAATCTGGAATTGTGATTATTAATAAAGAAAAAGGGGATACTTCACAAAAGGTTGTGTCAAAAGTAAAAAGAATATTAAATGTGAAAAAAGCTGGTCATATTGGAACTTTAGACCCATTGGCAACAGGCGTTTTGCCAGTGCTGATCGGTGAGGCTACAAAACTTTCGAAATATTTAATAGAGCATAATAAAACCTATATTGCAACAATTCAGTTAGGACAAAAAAGAGATACAGGAGACGAAGAAGGTAAGATTATTGAAATGTGTGAAGTTGGAAATATAGATGAGAAAATAGTTAAGCAAGTGCTAAAAGGTTTTGAAGGACTTCAAAAGCAAATTCCGCCCCAGTATTCTGCGATTAAAGTAAATGGAAAAAAGCTATATGAATATGCAAGAAAAGGACAAGAGGTGGAAATTCCAGCAAGAGAGATTGAAATTTACGCGATTAGGTTGCTTGAAATAAAGCAGGAAGAAAAGCAAATGATGTTTGAAGTTTCATGCTCAAAAGGAACATATATAAGAGTTTTATGCGAAGATATTGCTGAGAAATTGGGAACATGTGGCTATATGAAAAATTTACAAAGAATTTCTGTTGATAAATTTTTAATTGAAAATGCTACTGAATTAGAAAAGCTAAGTGAAAATCATGTGATTTCGGTAGAGGATTTGTATAACGATTATCCACAAATAGATTTGAATAAGCGAAAATTAGAGTTGTTTTTAAATGGAGTGATGCTGACAAATCAAGTGAAAAATGGGATTTATAGAATTTACCATGAGCAAGAATTTATTGGACTTGGAGTTGTAAAAAATGAGCTATTAAAACGTGATGTAGTTGTGAAATAGAGGAGCATTTGTATGAAATTTGTTATATTAACAGAAGATAGAAATTGTAATAATAGTTGTGTGAGTGAGCATGGTTTGTCGATTTATATGGAAGTGGAAAATCATAAACTGTTGTTAGATACTGGAATAACAGATGCTTTTTTAAAAAATGCAGAAAACTTAGGAATTAATCTAGATGAAGTGGATAAAATTGTTTTAAGTCATGGACATTGGGATCATGGGAATGGATTGAAATATATAAATAAAAAGAAAACATTGATTTTGCACCCAGAATGTTACACAAAAAGATATAGTTTAAGAAGGAATATGGAATATGCTGGAATTAATGAAACCAAAGAAGAATTGCTAAAAAAGTTTGAATTAATTGAAACCAAAAGCCATATCAGATATTTGAAAATGTGTGGTTTCTTGGTCAAATTGGTCGAAAATTTGAAGTGCCGATTAAAAATTTACCGACTGTTTTGGAAAATAATAAAATTGATTATTTATATGATGATTGTGGTGGTATTACTATCAAAACAGAAAAAGGCATTGTTGTATTTAGTTCTTGTTCTCATTCTGGAATTGATAATATTGTGGAACAAGCCAAAAAAGTTACAAGTGAAGATAAAGTTTTGGCAATTGTGGGAGGATTTCATTTGAAAGAGAAGAACACTTATACTGATGAAATCATACAATATTTTAGGGAAAATAAAATACAAACACCTTATATGGGACATTGCACGTCTGATGAGGTGATTGAATATTTTGTCAAACAGCTAAAAGGCGTTACTAAAATAGAAAAATTGTTTGCTGGTGCGAAATTTGAGGTGTAGCAATAAGGGATTTTTTAGTCCCTTTACTACTTTTCTAAAAAAATTGAAAAATTTTGAAAAAAAGTATTGACAAAAATGTAAAAATCAAGTAAAATAATACTTGTCAGTTGACACATGGTCGCTTAGCTCAGCTGGGAGAGCATCTGCCTTACAAGCAGAGGGTCATAGGTTCGATCCCTATAGCGACCACCATTTTTATGTATAGAGCTTTGTTCATACATAATTTGGCCTGGTAGTTCAGTTTGGTTAGAATGCCGCCCTGTCACGGCGGAGGTCGACGGTTCGAGCCCGTTCCAGGTCGCCAAGAAATATCTAGCTTTGTCTAGATATTTCTTACTATATATTACAGATTAAAAATCTAAGGCTTCATAGCTCAGTTGGTAGAGCAGAGGACTGAAAATCCTTGTGTCACTGGTTCGATTCCAGTTGAAGCCACCATAAAACAAGTATTTGCAGATTTTAGTAAATGCTTGTTTTATTTTTTGCCACTCCATTTAGATTTGTCTGTTCTAAGTTTTTTTATTTTTTATCTACACTACTTGCATCTATAAATTTACAGCAACCATCAGTCTTTAAATGGTTGCTGTAGTTGGAATGAATGTCCCAATTTCTTAAATTCTCTTTGTTCAGATACGTAATTCGGCATTGTCCAACCCTCCTTCCAAAAGTGTATTGTATATAAATATTATGAAAAAATTTTTACGAATAGAACACAGGCTTGAAAAATAAAGATAAGCAATATACTTGAATAAATAATCATAGATTTTGCTGTAAAAACAAGAGTTCAAATGTCTGAATATAGAGTTTTAAATACTGCTAAAAAATCCATAAAAATAGTTTTTAGGGCGTTTTATAGGTTAATAATAATTTATGTTTACTCAATTAAAAAAGAGGCTCTTATTGCATTCTAACGATTGACAAAAAAACGGATTTCTTGATACCATATATTTTTTATATTGTAAAAATTAAGTAAAAATACTTTAAATTGATTTTGCAAAGATTTTAGAGAAAAATCTCTAAAATCTTTGTTTTAATGTTTATAATAGCGAATTTGATGTTTATTACTTTTGTAATTATTTTGTAATAAAATTGTAACAAAAACTTAATATGAAACGCATTGACTAAATGTATTACTATATATTATAATAAAAATGAATGTTAAATGTATTGAAATGAAACTGAATTGGAGTAAAATACGAAAGCTGAAAGATGAGGAGGAAATTATGAAAGAGAGTATTGATAAAAGAATTGAAAACTGGGAAAGTGTTGATGTTTCGACTTTGAGTGACGAAGAGTTGCTAACTTTTTATAGAAATGTAAGACAAACAGAAGGAAAATTGAAAAGCGTGATTAATCAATACTTGCAAAAATATCCATTTTTGAGAAATATAGAAGGAGAAGAAGTATGAGTATAGGGGTGGATTTGGAAAAAGAATTATTAACCAATATGCAAGATTTAACGACTGTGGAGCAAGATGCCATAAGAATATTTTCAGCGATGTATGTGAATTCATATGAAAACATAAAACTTACGAAGATTCAGTCATTGGAAAATAGTATAGCAGAACAAATTAAGTTTTATGGTAAGAAAAAAGACGATTATTCAGCAAGTATTCAACCGATTATAGATAGTTATACACAAAATATTGATTTCATTATTAAGCAATATAATACTTATTTTTGTGCAATATTGAATGATTTACAAGAAACGCAAAATAATCAGAAAATTGCATTTATGAATGAAAAAATGTGTATTAGTTCAAAAGATGAAACCAAAAGAATTGCAGTAGAACAGAAAATTATGAATTATGAGATTGTACTAGGAGAATGTAGAAGACAGCTAGAACAATGTAAAATGCAAATGGAAAGCAAGTTAAACGAGATTTTTTATGAGAAAGATAAGCAATTAAGTACTGGAAAAGTGAGTGTTTTCCAAAAAATCATGAATATTTTTTCTGGAAAATCAAAAGTAGAGAATTTTGTCATTCATTCACTTAGTGTAGAGATGAATGAACTTTCTACAAAAGTGAATGAAGAAGTGGAAAAATTAGCAGATGAAATGATAAAAAATATAGCAATTATTAAAGATGCCATGATGCAAACACAAGAAAATTTTAGTAATATGTTAGAGGGTTAAGATATGGATAATAATTTAGGTGAAGTGTTTTATAATGGAAAAATTTACACTTTGAGTACGATGCAAGAAAATGAAATGAGAGATATGTTAGAAAATTTGAGAAGTAAACAAGTGATCAAAAAAGAGGCAATTAGAGAAAACTTAAATAAAATGAGAGAGGAATTTTAGAATGAGTACAAGAGAAGAAATTCGTAAACAAATTTTAGGTATAGATAATCTTCTTTCTGGTTCTTATGGATTAAGTCAAGAGACAATTGAGAATTTGGAAAAAGACAAACAAAAGAGGCAAGCTATTTTTCAACAAATGTGTGATGATAAAATCGAAGAAATTTTTAATGCTATTGAAGTAATGGAGAGTTTGCAGAAGAATTCTGATCCAAAGACAAGTGAAAATTATAGCAATAGTATTGAAGGTTTTAAAGGTGAAATTGCGCAAATTGAAGGCGAATTACAAGATATGAAATTGTCTACTGCTAAAATTCAAGAATGGGGAAATAGAAGACAAGAAAAGGAAACAGGAGAAACAGAAAAAGAGGAGCCACAAACAGAACAACAAAACCCAGAACAATCTGGGCAAGAAGACAAAGAAGCAGAATCAGTAGTTATTTCAGAGCAAGAAAATAAAGTGCCAGAAACAGCAGAAAAACAGCCAAGACAAAGTAGAAGTCGTTTAGTTAGAGCTTTTCAATCATTAGTGGCAAAATTGGGAAAAATACTTGGCATTAGAAAAGGAATTGAAGCAGAATTAGAAGCTAGAAATATTGATTTAAGTAAAATAAATGCTGAAGAATTGGAAAATAAGACGCAAGAAGTTGAGCAGGGAACTAGCCAACAGCCAGAACCAGACTTACCAATAAACGAAGCAGAAAACCAACAAGACATGCAACCAGAACAAGTGCAACAAGATGCAGCAGAACCAGAAAAAACAACACAAACTCAAAGTCCAAAACAAACAATTATTGGAAGATTTAAACAAATCATGACATATCGCGCCCGAGTTAGAGCCCTTGAAAAATCAATTAATAAGCAACTTAGAAAAAGAAATTTGGAGCATTGGATTGAAGACAAAAAAGAAATGGCTCATAAGAAATGGGAAAATGCAAAAGATAGTGTAGTTCATTCAAAAGTAGTACAAGGTGCAAATGACATAAAAGATAGAGTAACTGATAAAAAAGTCTGGCTAGAACAGAATATGTCTGATACAAAAGAAAAGGTTGTGGAGAGTGCGAAAGAAACAGGAACGATTGTACTTGCTTTTGGAGTGATGTCAATAGAAGCAATTGGAAAGGCAAGAGAAGCTTTTCAAGCAGTAAGTGCACAGACTATACAAAATGTAGTGAATTATGGTAGAGATACAGCTAACGCAGTATTGGATAAATTCCAAGAAAATGTTCAGACAAGAGAAGAAAAAGTTTTAGAGAAATCAGAGAAAACAAAGAAATCAGAAATGATGGAAGACTATTTAGAAATGGCATAGCTTAGATTAATAAAAATAAGATACCCCTAGGGAGTATCTTATTTTTATTATTTTAATTAACATAATCAGTATAGCTTCATAAAATATAGAAAGGATTTTGTAAAAGTTTGTCAAAATCCATGTATTTGATAAAGGGGGTTATGCTTTGGAATTAGCTGGAAAAAATATTGGGTATGCACTAACAGGCTCATTTTGTACATTTAGAACCACCATTCAAGAAATGGAAAAATTGGTAAAATTGGGTGCAAATGTTTTTCCAATTATGTCATTTCATAGTTATGAATTAGATACTAAATTTGGGAAAGCACAAGATTTTATTGAAGAAATTGAAAGTTTAACAGGACATAAGATGATTCATACGATTCAAGCGGCTGAGCCAATTGGACCAAAGGAAATGTTTGATGTTTTAATTGTGGCACCTTGCTCAGGAAATACGATTGCGAAACTTGCTTATGATATTATTGATACACCAGTTTGTATGGCGGTTAAATCGTTGCTTCGAATTAATCGACCAATTGTTATTGGAATTAGTACGAATAATGCTTTGAGTGGCGCTGCTGAAAATATTGGAAAATTGCTTAATCGAAAAAATTATTATTTTGTGCCATTTAAGCAAGACAATCCAATTACGAAACCACGTTCGATTGTGTGTGATTTTTCTTATGTACAAAAAACGCTTGAATATGCGTTAGAAGGTGAACAAATTAGTCCAATTATTTTATGAATATAAAAGACAATTATTTTTGAAAAAACTGTTTTATTTTTTGAAGAAGTATGATATAATGAATAGGAATGTTAAATAATTGGAGGAAAAAATGAAGGATACAAATGAAGAAAAAAAGATGAATTTTCAATCGCTTCGGAAACATATGCTTGTTGATAATTGCGGTTTTAATTGTGGGAAATGCGATTTTGATTTATTATATGATGAATTTGTCGGAATACACAGATGTGGCACAAAACGTAGCTGAACAAGGAAATACAGTTTTGCAAAATAAAGTGCCAGTAGATACACTTGGAAATATTTTAACAACAGCCATTATAGGAAATACAACAAACACGACTAATACTACAATTGATGCGGTTGATGCATCTTCTCGAAAAGTAGTGAATGAAAATTTGATTGTGCTATATAATGGTTTAATTTTGGATACGACCAAAATGGATCAAGTAGAACTAAAATATATTGATAATAGTAGTATGGATAAAGATAAATTTGTTGTGACGTATTATAATTATGAAAATTTTGCTTTTAAAGACCATACTTTAGGGTTACTTACGAATTCCAATTATGAAAATTTAGTCAAAATTGGAAATGTTGGAAAAGTTGCGATATCGGAAAATTATCAGGCTATTACCAATATGCCAGAAGTGAAAAGTTCATTGCCAGTAGTTGTTTCAGAGAATAATAGCAAACTTACAGAAGATTATGATACAATTAAAACCATTATTGTTGATTTGGATCAAAATGGGACAGAAGAATATGTGGTTATATTAGCCAATAAAAATACTGGTTATTCAAAAATTTCACTATATGCTTCAACAGGAAAATTGATTAATGATTTGGCCTATATTGAAAAATCAAAATGGAATCAAACGACTAATGCAGAATATTATTTGAGTTTGGACAATGTGAATATATTAGATGTTGATAATGATGGTGTGATGGAGATTTTAATAGAAATTCCAAAATATGAAGGAGAGCCATCAGTGAGTATTCTAAAATATAAAAATAGTGAATTAACAGGAAAGACGAATATTGAATGTTCATTGTTACCGAATTAAATGTTAAGAAATTTGGCTTTGCCAAATTTCGTTTATTTTGCATAGAAAAATGGATGTTTGGATTTGATAAAAAAAGCTTGCTTTTTTGTAAAAATTGTGATAAAATGTGAAAAAATTGAAGGATAACTAAAAAATGGAGGTTTATTTAGCATGGAAATAGCAAAAAATATAGTAATAGGAATTTATTTTGTAATATGTGCGATCTTAGTGGTTTTAATTTTAAAACAGTCAAAGGAAGATAATGGAGCATCTAGTGCGATTGTTGGTTCATCTTCTAATAACTTTTATGAAAAAAATAAAGGTAGAACAACAGAAGGAAAAATGAAAAGGGCAACAATTGGTTTGATGATTGCATTTTTTGTTTTGACAATTGCGTTAGATATTTTGTATGTTATGTAAAATAGAAAAAGAAAGAGGGCACGTTTGGCGTGCCTTTTCTTTTATAGAAAGGAAAAAAATGGGAAAAAAGAAAAAACAAAAAATAATTGGAAAATTTGTGGCAAATAGCAAAGGTTTTGGTTTTGTAGAAATGGAAAATGAACCAGAAGATATTTTTGTGCCAAGCAGTTTGGTGGGAAATGCGTTAGATGGAGATATGGTCGAAATTCAAATTCTAAAAGAGAAACAAGGAGATAAAAGGGCAGAGGCAAAAATTGTAAAAGTTTTAAAGCGTGAAAAAGAAAGAGTTGTTGGAATTTTTCAGAAAAGCAAAAATTTTGGTTTTGTTGTGCCAGATGATAAAAAATTAGGTACAGATATTTTTATTTCGAAAAATCATGTCAAAAAAGCAAAAAATCATGACAAGGTTGTGGCTAAAATTTTAAAATATCCAGAAAAAGGAAAAAATGCAGAAGGTGAAATTATCGAAGTCTTGGGAAATGTGAACCAAGCTGGAGTGGATATGGTTTGTGTAATTAAAGAATTTGATTTGCCAAATGAGTTTCCAGAGCCAGTTTTGAAAGAAGCTAGGAAAATTTCACAAAATATTTCTGAGGAAGATGTAAAAAATAGAGTAGATTTGCGCAGTAGAGAAAACATGAATATTTTTACGATTGATGGCGAAGATGCTAAAGATTTAGATGATGCTATTTGGGTGGGGAAGGCAGATAATGGAAATTATTTGCTAGATGTGCATATTGCAGATGTCAGTTATTATGTAAAAAAAGGTTCGAATTTGGACAATGAAGCGATTTTTCGAGGAACGAGTGTGTATATGTTTGACCGTGTTATTCCAATGCTTCCCATTGAGCTTTCTAATGGAATTTGCAGCTTAAATAGCGGACAAGATAGATTTGCACTTTCGTGTTTAATGGAAATTGACCAAAATGGAAAAGTTGTTGCATCTGATGTGTACAAGTCAGTTATTCGAGTAACAGAAAGAATGAGCTATACAGATGTGAATAAGATTTTGAACCATTCTGATGAAAAAGTTTGTCAGAAATATGAGAAATATATTTCCGATTTTAAATTAATGGAAGAGTTGGCGCATGTGTTAAAAAATAGACGTATAAAGGCTGGTTATTTGAATTTGGATATTCCAGAGAGCAAAATTATTTTAGATGAAAATGGAAGATGTGTGGATGTCAAAAAATATGAAACAACCTTTGCCAATGAAATTATCGAGCAATTTATGCTTACTGCAAATGAAACGGTTGCAGAAAAATATTATTGGATGAAGGTTCCTTTTATTTATCGTGTTCATGAGGAGCCAGATTTGGATAAAGTTAAAGAACTCAACAAGTTTTTATGGAATTTTGGTTATAAAATTCATATCAATCAAGACAAAGTGCATCCAACAGAATTTGCCAAAGTTTTGGAAGAAGTAAAAGGAAAACCAGAAGAAAAGGTAGTTTCCAATTTGATTTTGAGAACGCTAAAACTAGCAAGGTATGAAAATGAAAATCAAGGACATTTTGGAATTGCAAGTAAGTTTTATTGCCATTTTACTTCACCAATTCGCCGTTATCCAGATTTGTTTATTCACAGAATGATTTCAGAGTATTGGGAAGCAAGTGAAGAAGTTGGGGAGCGATTTGAGGCAGATAGCGAAAAATATGCGAAAAGTTCATCTGAGTGCGAACAGCGTGCTACAAAAGCAGAAAGAGAAGCTGAGGCTATTAAGAAAGCAGAATTTATGGAAGACAAAGTTGGTGAAGAATTTGAAGCTATTATTTCTTCGATTACTCCATTTGGGATGTTTGCGGAGCTTGAAAATACAGTAGAAGGCTTAATTCGTTTTGAAAATATGGGAAAAGAATATTATATTTATGACGAAGATAGAAAACAACTGATTGGTGAGCGCAGTAATCGTGTGTTTAAAATTGGAGATAAAATAAAAATTCGTGTGATTTCGGCAAGTAAGATGTTGAGGCAAATTGATTTTGAATTAGTGGATGAAAACTTACAGCAAAATGCAGAAGAGTAATTGAAATAGAAAAAATTTTATTATATAATCACTAAAAAAGGAGTTAAAGAATGGGAAATTATTTTGAAAATTTAGATGAAAAAATTAAAAAATATTTTTCAATTTTATCTGAAGAAATACCAGAATTTTTAGAGGAATATATTGAAACACCTGTAATGCAAAAACAAAGTAAAATTAGTGTAACTTGTGGAACTGTTTATTCAAAAATGTATGATGAGATGTGGTATTCAAGTCTAGACCATAGTGTTGGAGTGGCGCTTATTGTTTGGCATTTTACGAAAGATAAAAAGCAAACTTTGGCTGCGCTTTTTCACGATATTGCCACACCAGTATTTAAACATTGTATTGATTATATGAATGGTGATTATGAAAAACAAGAATCCACAGAAGAGCTGACTACTAAAATGATTGCAGATTCAAAAGAAATTATGGCGTTGTTAAAGCGAGATAATATCCAATTAGAAGAAGTTGACAATTATCATTTATATCCGATTGCAGATAATGATAGTCCAAACCTAGCAAGTGACCGTTTAGAATATACCTTTTCTAATGGTTTTGGTGTAGTAAAAGAATATTGGAGTTTAGATGAATTAGCAGAGATTTATCATAATATTGAAATTCAAAAAAATGAGCAGGGTCTGCCAGAACTTGGCTTTAAAGATATTGAAATAGCCGAAAAATTTACTTTTGTTATGAGTGAATTATCTTGTTCGTACATTGATAGTAAGACGAAGTTTTCGATGCAATTTTTGGCAGATATGATGCGAAAAATGGCGGATAAAAATTTAATCACAATAGAAGATTTGTATCGTTTTTCAGAACAAGAAGTGATTGAAAAAATCGAAAATTGTGAGGAACAAAAACTTGCCAATTGCTTTAAATTGTGGAAAAATGCGGCACAAATTAAAGAAAGTGATGTGCTTCCTGAAGAAATTTATGCAGTACATATAGAAAAAGTGAAAATTCGATATATCAATCCTTTGGTGAGGATTTCTGAAAACCAATATAAAAGAGCAAGCGAAGTCTCAAATAAGGCAAAACAAAATATTGAGAAAGCTTTGTATTTTAAAACCAAAAAATATGCGTATTTAGATTTTGATTTTTAAGTAAAAGGAAAAAAGAAAATGAACGAAAGAATAGAAAATGAAAAACAGGTACGAAAATTTTGCAGAAAATATGTGTTTTTTGCATCATTTACGGATGATTTAGTCTTTTTGGCAATTGTCGATACTTTGTTTTTGAGTATTGTAAAAGGCTTGTCAGCTTCACAAATTGCATTACTTACTCCAATATCATCCATTATTAGTATTTTGCTTCAGCCATATCTTTTGAAAATAATCCATAAAGTAGGTAACACAAAATCAATGAGGCTTGGCGCACTTAGTATGTTAATAGCAAGTTTGCTCATTACATTTGGCAACCAATTTGCAGTATTAGTTTTAGGAAGAGCCTTTCGCGAAATAGCTTATGTTTTCTTAAATATGGAAAATATTTGCCTAAAAAACAATTTAAATTATGTACATAAAGAAGATGAATATATTTTAATCAGAAATAAAGTAACGTTATTTTATGCTCTCATTACAGCAGTAATTTCCGTTATATCTGGATTTTTGTTTAATGCCAATGGGTATTTGCCAATGATATTAAATTGCATTTTGTGCTTTGCTTGTTTTGGTTTGTCATTTACGATGCGAGATATGACAAAATACGACATTATTGGAGAACAGGAAATTCAAAAAGCAAAAGGTAAACCTTCAATTATTGTATATGTTGCAATTTTATCTTATACCTTTTTTTACACAGCAGTAACGATTGGGCAGGCAAATAGCAAATTATTTATTCAATATCAATTAAATGATGTTTTAGATACAGCTGCAACAGCCACATATTTTAGTTTGATTATTACACTTTCAAGATTTGTAAGAATTGTATCAAATGCACTATTTGACAAAATGTATCGAAAATTAAAAGATAAAATCAACATTGCGTTGGCAGCTGGCTTAATTATGGCATTTGTGCTCATCATTGTAGGAACAGGAATAACGGAAAATGTAGTTGCTAGAATTAGTACAATGGCATGTGGATTTTTCTTGATTTTAGCAGTCAGAGATCCTTTTAAAATTTACATACAAGATTTAATTTTAAGAGTGACAAAAGAAGAGGAGCAACAAGCCATTTTTGCTAATTTAGAATTAGCGAAAAAAATGGGACAAACATTAATCGGTTTTGTGGTATCAAGTGCACTTTTGAAATTTGATATGATATGGATTATTGTCCGGAAGTTTAGTGATTTCGCTGATGGCACTTAGAGCAACAATACGATTATTTGAATTAGTACAAAGAAGTTCGAAACCATCGACTTCGCAAAAAGCCATTGAAAAATTCATAACTTTAGAGAAATCTCATAGAATGAAAAAGGAAGGAATGATGTAAAAATGAAAATTGATTTGCAAAGTAATTTAGGATTATTGCCAAACCCGATAGCAATGATTTCGTCAGGAAATATGGAAAATAGCAATATTGCCACAATTGCGTGGACGGGAATTATTAATTCAGAGCCAATGCTTGTGTATGTTTCTATTCGTCCCTCTCGTTTTTCACATGAGATAATTGAGAAGCAAAAGGAATTTGTGATTAATTTGCCAAATGAGAAATTGGTAAAAGTAGCGGATTTTTGTGGCACAAAAAGTGGAAGAGATGTGGATAAGTTTGCAATTTGTAACTTGACGAAAAGACAAAGCACAAAAATAAATGCTCCCTATATTGAAGAATGTCCAATTAATTTAGAGTGCAAAGTGGTCGATATTCAAAAATTTGCCTCACATGATATGTTTATGGCAGAAGTGGTTTGCACGCATTGTGACCAAAATTTGCTTTTAGAAAATGGGGAAATTGATTTTGCCAAAGCTGGTTTAATTAGTTTTGCAGGAAAGAAATATTTGGCAGCCAATCAGGAAATTGCAGTACGTGGTTGTGGAGTCAAGTAAAGGAGCAAAAAATGAAACAATTAAATATTGCTACTTGGAATATAAGTTGTGGAATTCCCGCGCAATGGAGCATTTCAAATGGAATAAAAAAAGAAAATGATTATCATAAATTTGGTTTATTAGATGAAGTGATACAAAAAATAAAAGAAGAAGATATTGATATAATTGGATTACAAGAAGCAGTTGCCTTTAGAAATGCAGAGCCATCGTTTGCACAAATTATAGCAGAAAATACCGATTTGAAATATTACGTAGAATTTGAGGTTTCGGATTGCCATTTATTAGAGAATGCTAAAATTGAAGAAGTCATTTTGTCAAAATATCCAATTCTTCATTCTAAAAATGTTATGTTTGAAAACATGAATTTATCCAATATTGGAAAAGATGGTAAAACATATCATCTTTTTGATGATGGATTTATTATGGCAGATATTCAAGTCAATCGTTCTTTTGTAATTAAATTTGTGACAGGGCATGCGCCTGCTTTTCAAGTTTTTGGGAAACTTCCAGAAGATTATGATTTTGTATATAAAAAGTTGGAAAAAGAGCTAGAAAGGGCTATGAAAGAAAATTCGAAAATTTTTGTGGTTGGTGATTATAATACTGAAAAGTTATTAGAAATGTTACCATTTATTGAGCAGAATTTTAAGAATTATATAGAAGGCAAGACTTATTTTGAAGGAACTGCAATTGATTATATATTGGCTGAAAAAAATATTAAAAATTTGTCAAATAAAAAGATAGAAAATAAGTCAGATCATTTATTATGTATAGCAAATTTTGAAATTTAGGAGAACCAAATTATGAAACAAAGAATTATTGTAAGTAGTTTAATCAAATGCAAAGATAAATATTTATTTATCAAACAAAATAAAGAAGGCGGAGCTTATCAAGATTGTTTGCATCTTGTGGGTGGTGGTTTAGAAGAGAATGAAACCTTAGAAGAAGCGATTAAAAGGGAAGTCATGGAAGAGGTACATATTGAGTTAGAAAAAGTGGTTCCTTTTGATTTTGATAGTGACATTACAATGTATAAAGGTGAAATGACGCATTTAATTTTTCTGAGATATACAGCGGAAATAAGAGAATTTGCAGGATATCCAGCATCGGATGCTAAAGAAATTGTTTGGCTTGACAAAGACGAAATTTTAAACTATAAGCACAACGAGCCTTCTATGAGATTTTTAAGAAAGTTAGGTTTGATAAAATAAATATCAATAATTTGTAGGAGAATAACATGAAAAATAATGCAGAGGATTATATTGGAAAAGAAGTTCTTGTCAAAGTAGACAGACCAATTGGAAGCCATCATCCAGATTATGCAGACCATGTTTATTTGGTCAATTATGGGTTTGTGCCAGATACCATAAGTGGAGATGGCGAAGAGCTGGATTGTTATATTTTAGGGGAACATAAGCCACTAAAGGAATTTAAAGGCAAATGTATTGCAGTGCTTCATCGTCTCAAGGAAGATGATGATAAATTGATTGTTGTACCAGAAGGTAGAAATTTTACAGATAGTGAGATACGTTTATTAACAGAGTTTCAGGAAAAATATTTTGAAAGTGTGATTTTGAGGTAGAAGATTTTGAAAAAAAATGAGGAATATGTTGTACAAATTGTGGATAATGGTTTTGAAGGAGAAGGAATTGCAAAGATTTCTGGACAAACTATTTTTGTGCCAAACGCTATAAAAGATGAAAAGGTGAAAATTAAGATTTTGAAAGTGACCACCAAAGTTGCATATGCAAAAGTGTTGGAGATTTTGGAAAAATCGGAACATAGAAGGCTTACGGATTGTGATACAGATAGCCAGTGTGGCGGTTGTAGCTTAAGACATATGGATTATGATTATACTGTGCAAATGAAGAAAAATTCAGTAGAAAATACTTTAAAAAAAGCTCTTGGAAGAGAGATTTTGGTAGATGAGATAATTCCGATGGAAGCACCTTTTTATTACCGCAATAAATTGCAATATCCCTTAGGAGTATCTGAGAATGGTGAATTAACGATGGGAGTTTTTGCGAAAAGAAGCCACAAAATTATTCCAACTGGGCATTGTCAAATTCAAAATGAATTGGCGCAGAAAATAGCAAATGATATTTTTGCTTTTGCAAAAGAGAATAAAATTTGTGGCTATAACGAGAAAAATCAAACTGGGATTTTGAGGCATATTGTGGTTCGAGTGGGGGTAAAAACGAATGAGGCAATGGTGACTTTAGTGGTAAATCATTTAAAAATGCCAAAGGAAAAAGAATTAGTTGATTTTTTGACAAGCCAATATCCACAAATAAAAACCATTGTGAAAAACTTGAATGATAAAAATACTAATGTGATTTTGGGTACGAAAAATGAGATTATTTTTGGAGATGGTTATATCACAGATATTTTATTAGGAAAGAAATTTAAGATTTCTAATTTGTCATTTTACCAAGTTAACCCCATTCAAACAGAAAAGTTATATGCAAAGGCAATCCAGTATGCACAGCTTGCGGGATGTGAGACAGTTTTTGATTTGTATTGTGGAATTGGAACCATCGGAATATGTGCTTCTGACAAGGCAAAGCAGCTATTTGGAATGGAGACAATTCCAGAGGCAATTTCAGATGCGAAGGAAAATGCGAAATTAAATCACGTCAAAAATAGTGAGTTTTTTGTGGGAGATGTGGAAAAGACTTTGCCAGAGTTTGTACAAAAAAGAAATATCAAACCAGATGTTGTTTTTGTGGATCCACCACGCAAAGGTTGTGATAAAACAGCGCTTGAAACATTGCTGAAAATAGAACCAAAAAGGATTGTATATGTGAGTTGCAATCCAGCGACTTTGGGAAGAGATTTGAAGGTTTTGGAAAACAAATATGAATCTAAGAAATTGGCAATTTGTGATATGTTTCCATGGACGGCACATGTGGAGTGCGTAGCAGTGCTTAACTTTAAATAATTCTGAAATTATTTCTACTGTAAGGATAGATAGATTAAATGTTAGATAATTTATTTTATATATCTAACTAAAATCTAACCAAAGTAAAATTTCAATTAAATATAAATAAAATTATGAAAAATTGTAAATAACTAAATCTAGTTTAGAAAAAATGCTAAGCTAGATTTTTACTTCTTAAAACTAAAAGCAGAGGATATAGCTTCAGCAGATAGTAACTTAGAATTTATATCTAAATGAGCATATACATTAGCGGTAGTAGAAAAATCAGAATGACCAAGCCATTCTTGAATAGCTTTCATAGATACATTTCTTGTTAACAATAAACTAGCACATGAATGTCTTAAATCGTGAAATCTAATATGTCTTAAAACACTATTTTTTAAGAGCAAAGGAAAATGCCTTGTAACATAATCAGGTTTTATTATAGAACCGTCAGGATTTAAGCAAACATATTCTTGATATGTAGTATTATAGCTTTTCTTGAATTTCCTTTTATAATATTTCTGTTGTTTCTTTGCTGTTTCCAATGCTACAATAATTTCATCGGTTAATGGCAAAGTTCTATGACTAGAATTTGTTTTAGTTCTATCTTTAACTAAAATTTTATATTTTCCTTTTACCTTAATTTCCACAATAGTATGTTTAATAGTTATAGTTTTATTTTCAAAATCAATAGCAGACCATTTTAAACCTAAAACTTCACTTCTTCTTAAACCATAAAATGCTGTAAGTAAAATGACTAAATGAAGTGGATCATTTTTAGATTTTTCAAAAAGTGTATTTAATTCATTTTCAGAATAAAATGAACCAACAAAAATATTTTTCTTAGGTCGTTTTACTTTGTCAGCAGGATTATTTACAATTAAATCATTTTTAAAAGCATAATCAAGTGATTTTCTAATAATTGCGTGATAACGAATAACAGTAGTAGGCTTTAGCCCATCAGCTAATAAAATATCATAAAAGTTTTGAATATGTATAGGTTCTAATTCTAATAATTTAATAGGGTTTAAAGCAAAATAAGTCTTAATCCTAGAATTAATCATTTGTAAGTGAGATGTATAGGTGGTTAATTCAAGATTGCTTTTCACTTTCTCAATCCATAATTTTAAGTAGTCAAAGTATAGAATATTCTCATCATAATTTTTACAAGAATCCATTATATGCAATTTTTCTCTAATTTAATGTGTTCTTGCAAATTAAATGATTTTTCAAATTGCCCTCTATATTCTTCTGCTTTTTGTAAAGCCAGTCTTTTATTACCACGAGCTACTTTAATTCCAGTTGATACCCATTTTTGTTTTCTCTTATTGTTATCATCTTTATAATTAATTACTGCTTGATATATATTATTTTTTTCATGTAAACTAACAGTTATATTTTGTTTTCGTAGGTTTTCTGTTATCTCTTGCATAATAACTCCTTTCGTTCATAACAGAATTGAATTTACCTACTATTTATAATATTGAAATTATAATAGCATAGATTGAATCAAAAATCTAGTTATGAGCAATTTTTTTCAGTGAGATATAAAATTACATCATCTTTTGCAATTTTGTATTGTCGACCAATTTTGATAGATTTAATAATATTGTTTTGTAGTAAATGATAAGCTAGTTTTTTACTAATACCACCTAACATTGATTGAAGTTCTTTAACATTCACAACATCAGGATAATTTTTGAACATAGATTTATAATATTTCTGAGAATAATTACTAAACATTTTCATACCTCCAATAAGAAAAGTATAGCAAGTTAATTTTTAAAAGTATACTGCAGAATTTTGCAATGTTTTTGCAAAAAATTATGTTAAATATTAAAAAGTGTAACAATAATATTTTTATCAGAAAATTTTATTACCCTTAAATTTCAAAAAAATTTAAGGGCAGGATAAGGAAAGCAGAGACTTTCCTGTAAACATATAGAAAGACGAGCTTTCTAATACTCTTTTAAGATAAAAATATTGCAGATAATATGCAGAGTACGTACACTTCGGTGTATTTTTACAAAATAAACATTGTATTTTGGGGACTTATGTGATAAAGTAAATAAAAACTATAAAAATAGGAGAAAAAATGTCTACTGAGAAAAAAGTCTTAAAATTAATATATACAATAATTTTTATAATACAGATATTAATTGTAGCAATATTATATATGCAAAAATCAATAAATGAATATTATAAAGAATATATGCCATTTTTAGTAAAAATATTTTTAATAATAGGATTTCTATTTTTATCAAGTATAATTATCTATATAGTTGAAAATAAAATAAATAGTAAAAATCAAGAAGAATTAGATGAATATAACATACAATCTAACTTTGATATTGATTTTAGAGATAAAGATATTTTATATTTATCAACAATATTTAATAAACAGCAACCTGGAAAAAAAGAACTATTGTTATTAATTATGCAATTAATAAAGAAGAAAGCAATTGATTTATCATGTTATCAAAATTGCAATAAATATCAATACATAATAGAAAAAAGAAATCTACAATTTAACAATATAACTAATGTAGAACAAGAATTAATAAGGTATTTATTTAAAGATTCATATCGAGTTGATTTAATAAAAAAGATAAATGAAATATATAGTAAAAATAATACAAAAGACATTGTAAATAAATGCAAGGAGTATATTAGCAATTTTGTGACAATAAAAAAATCTTCAAATAAAAAAATATTTCAGACTATAACGACATTTATTGCTATATTAGTAATATTTATAGGCTTTTTTGTTATGATTTTAATAAGTGCAACAACAAAAAATAATTATACAAATTCTATAGCTATTATAGGAAAATATATATTATATGCAATTATATGTATAGCCATAGGTTATATTGTAACTATAATTTTAAAGAAAATTAATATAAGATATAAATATGATAATGATTCTTATTTATGGATATGTAAAAACTTAATCTTTTTGAATATATTAATATTAACAAGTTTTATTTTCACGAATTATTATTTAATACAATTTATAGAATTAATTACATATATTTTTACAACACTTACAATTATGATAATGTACAATGAACATATCTGTCTATCTGAAAAAGATATAGAAATAAGAAAAAGATTGTTTTCTTTAAGAGAATATTTTAAAGAAATGCGATATTTAAAAGATAAAGAGTTTGCAAATATTATGACATATGAAGAATGTTTAATGTATGGTTTTTTACTTAATATAACAATAAAGATAAATGACGAATTTGATATATTACAAAAACAATTATTTGATACAGCCAAAAATGAAAGCAAATTGTATATAAAATTATTTCAAAGTAATATATTAAAATAGAAGAGATAAACATTAGTGGTTTATTATTTTAGACTTGATAGGAATAAAGGAAATAATATTATAAATAGTAGGTATTCTGTCATATCTAAAGATATCTAACTAAAATCTAACCAAAGTAAAAATAATTTACAAAAAATCCTTAAAATTTAAAATTATTGTTATTACCAAAATTCATCAAAAAAGTGTCAGAATTTATTATAATTTCAAGACTTTAAAGTTATTTAACATACTCTAAAAAAACTCAAAAGATTTTTACATGAAAACATGTGGAGTGCGTAGCAGTGCTAGAGCTGAAGGAGAAGTGTATAACTGTTGATACCGAAGAGCTTTAATAAATTTTAAAAATGTAAGAAGGCGAAAAATGGTAAAAAATGATTATGGATATAGAATTAAGATTAAATGGAAATATTCAAAGTTAGCCATTTGCTATCTTTTTGAATAACATTAAATTACATTTGAAAGTGATAAAGAAATACAAAAAATTTTCTATGAACCCAAAGGTATAGTTATAGCAATTTCACTATTTAATTATCCATTTTCATTATGCTGTGCAATAGCTTTTCAAAATCTAATTGTTGGTAATGTTGTGATTAGTAAACCAGATCCTAATTTACCACTTCTTTATAAAATTTTAGAAGAAATATTAAATAACTCAAGATTACCAAAGGGAGTATGGCAATTTGTATTTGGTGGAAAAGAAATAGGAAGTTTCTTAGTAGAGCAAGATATTGATATGGTTTGTTTTACAGGAAATACAAAAACAGGAGAATACTTATATAAAGTAGCAGCAAATAAAATGCTTCCAATTCTTGCAGAGATTGATAATGTTATTCAAGGGATATTTAAAAAGAAATTTTCAAATAGTGGGCAATTATGCCATGCATTAAAAAGGTTAATTGTTCACGAAAGTGTATTTGATGAAATTGTAGAAAAACTTAAAAATATTGCTGAATTACAATTATAGGAGAGTCACTTGATAGAAATACTACGATAGGACCTCTTGTAAATGAAAAGCAACTTAATACTTTGTTAGAGCAATTTGATGATGCAATAAATAAAGATGCAAATGTTATTTGTGGTGGAAAACAACCAGAAGAAAAAGGAAATTTTGAGAAAATAAGTAGAGAATTAAAAACTGGTATGGTAGCTTGCAATAATTTAGCATATTCTGCACCATACAACCCATTTGGAGGAGTTAAAAAATCGGGATTAGGAAGAACCCGTGGAAAATGGGGATTAAGAGGATTATGCAACATTAAAGTAGTTACATTTGAAAAATAATAATACGAGAGATAATAAAATATATGAGTTTAGAAATAAAAATAACAATAATAGATGAACTTTGTAAATAAAATCGATTAAAATTTATCAAATTTATTGTGTAAAATATAAATTTGTGATATAAAGTAAATAAAAATATGTAGAAAATAATTAAGGTGAAACATATGAATCAAGATTATAGAAAAGCATGCCAAGTATTTACGCCCAAAAAAATAGTAGAAGAATTACTAGATTGGTGTAATTATAAGGGAAATCTATATGGAAAAAAAGTTATGGAAAACTCTTGTGGAGAAGGACATATACTAGAAGAAGTGGTAAGAAGATATATTAAGGATAGTGTTACAAAAAACATATCGAAAAGTAAGATAAAGCAAGGATTAGAAAATGATATATATGGTATAGAATG
>CATLEX010000008.1 GCA_949927455.1 uncultured Clostridia bacterium | reverse complement strand
TCCAAATACCCATTTTATATATTGCATATTATTACTAACTAATTTTCCTAAACCACTTGCAAAAATAGCCAATATCACAAAAATCATTGTAAATCCAAGTACAAATCCTATGGCATTTTGAACTACTTTTGAGGTTTGTTTTTCTTCTTTTCCTGCAAAATAGGCAAGGTAAATTGGCACCATTGGCAGCAAACATGGGGATATAAAACTAGCAATTCCTTCTAAAAATGTAAACACATATTCCATTTTAATTTCCTCATAATTATTTTTCCAAAAATATAAATTTGCATACTTATCGTATCATAAATATTATAAAATTTCTAGTGTTTTTTGTAAAAAATCAAAAAATAATTGACATTTTATGTAAATAATGATAAAATATTATTATTATATTATAGGAGGTGTGCTATGCCATACAAGATTTTATATCGGAAATTAATACAAATTCTAAACAAATTTAATCTTTCCGAAGATGACATTTTCTATTCTGACTATATGGCACAGAAAAATATGTTTTGTCTCAATATGAACGACAGGATATATTTGCCAGAATGGCGAATTTCATACGAATTCTCGCATGAAACTAAATTTAATTTAGAATTCGTTCATTAATGAAATCAGCTCATTCGCTGAAGCAAAACCCCCGCTATTGCTCATTTGCAAAAGCAGGGGTTTTACTTTTTTAGCGCACACGATTTCTAACATTCATCAATTTTGCTATTCCTCTTTCAAAAACAGTAGTACGCCCAAACAATTGATTACTCTCTTGATATTTTTTAAATTTTGTTTGACGTTGCTCAATATCTAAAGGCAAAATTTTCTTTTTTGTGAAAAATTCCTCATAAAATTTTGGTAACGAACCAATTTTTAAAATTGGCTGACTTTCTAAAGGATCTACTTCTACCAAATTAGGATTTAAATCCTCAAATGCTGCTAGTAAACATCTACTTTCTTGATAAACTATCGCCTTTTCAAAACCAGCCTTATATTCCATTACATTTCTCAATTCTGGAAAATTTTCAATCCTTTCAAACATATACATTTCTTCTCTTTTAGGGTCTTTAACTATTTGTTTTTCTTCAATTCCATCATCATTATAAAAACTCAATATTTCCCAAGTAGTATCTTGATCTTGTACTTCTTTCACTTGCCTAACTATTTTTCCATCCTCACAGGAATATTGAACAAATTGAACACCGCCATCAGAATTTGCTAGAAAATAATTATCTTGTTTATCTAATATGTATCCAAGTTCTCCATTTTTACCAATACGAATTTGACTTTGCATCCATGTTTTTGCCTCTTCCGAATTAAATGGAATGCCTTGTCGTTTTAGCACAACACTAATATACCAAATAATAGACTGAAATCTGGGATTAGTTTTCAAATCAGAATTAATTGGTAAACCATTTAAATATTCTTCTACAAAATGATTGCTTCGTAAAAAATAAACTTTATTTTCCTCTTTATTATTAAAATCCATTCACCCTCCTTCTAATTATATTATAGCATATTTTACATAAAATGTCAAAATAAAAAATCCTCAAATTATCTTATGAGGATTTTTTATCTAATATTTATTTTTCAGCCAATGCCAACATATCTTTTTTCAATTTTTTCAATTGATTATCTGCATCTTCCATGGATTTACCTTTTACGCCCATGTAAAATTTGATTTTTGGCTCTGTTCCAGAAGGTCTCACACAACACCAAACATCATTTTCCATCGCATAATACAAAACATTTGATATTGGAAGCGTTGCTTTTGTTTCCTTACCAGTTTTGGTATCTTTTATCACACCTGATTTATAATCTCTTACTTCAAGCACTTTATAGCCACCAAGTGTCTTTGGTGGATTTTTACGAATTGCCTCCATAATTTCCTTAATTTTAACTGCTCCATCAGCACCTTTTAGCGTAATTGGAACTGTCTCTTCTCTGTAATATCCATATTTTTTATAAATATTTAGCATTTGGTCCCACAATGTCAAACCTTGTTTTTTATAGAACGCAGCAGCTTCACAAAGCATCATAACAGCTGTAATTCCATCTTTGTCACGTGCATGTGTTCCAACCAAGCAGCCATAGCTTTCTTCAAAACCAAACACATAATTGTAATTTCCAGTTGTCTCAAAATTACGAATTTGCTCGCCAATAAACTTAAATCCTGTAAACGTTTCTACAAAGTGCATATTATATTCTTTTGCGATAGCACCTGCTAAATTAGAAGAAACTATGGTTGAAACAAAAGCTGGGTTTTCAGGCATTAAGCCTTTCTCTTTTCTTTGCGACAACACATATTCTGCAATCAAAAGTGCTGACATATTTCCTGTGAATGGCACATATTTTCCTGTTTTTGTATCTTTTGAAAAGACACCCAAACGGTCTGCATCTGGGTCTGTTGCAAGCACAACATCGGCATCTACTTTATTTGCCAATTTTAGTGCTAAATCAAATGCTTTCACATCTTCTGGATTTGGATATTCTACTGTTGGAAAATTTCCATTTGGCAATTCTTGTTCAGGCACAACATAAACATTTTCAAAACCAAGTTCTGCCAAAACTCTTTGTACAGGCTTATTTCCTGTTCCGTGTAATGGGGTATAAACAATGTTCAAATCTTTTTGTACTTCATGAATAATTTCAGGATTTAGAACTTGTTTCTTAATTGCTTGTAAATATAATTTATCAAGTGCACTTCCTACTATATTATATAATCCTGTATTTTGAGCCTCTTCATAAGTCATTCTTTTAACTAGTGAATAATCTGTTACATTATTCACTTCTTCGATAATTTCTTTATCTTTTGGAGCCACAATTTGTGCTCCATCATCCCAATAAACCTTGTATCCGTTGTATTCTGGCGGATTATGACTAGCTGTTATCATAACACCTGCAATGCAGCCTAATTCTCTTACTGCAAATGACAATTCTGGCACAGGACGAATGTCATCAAAAATATAAGTTTTAATTCCATTTGCATTCATGCAAAGTGCTGTTTCAATAGCAAATTCTCTCGACATTCTTCTTGAGTCATATGAAATTGCAACTCCCCTATTTTCTCCACCTTCACGTAAGATAAAGTTTGCCAAGCCTTGCGTTGCTTTTGTGACAGTATATACATTCATGCGGTTTGTTCCATTTCCAATAACTCCTCGCAAACCAGCTGTTCCGAACTCCAAATCTTTATAAAATCTATCTTTAATTTCTTCTTCATCACCTGCTAAAAGCATCAACTCTTGACGCGTTTCTTCGTCAAATACTGGATTTGTACACCATTCACTATATTTTTTCATATAATTCAATTTTGTGAAAAAATCGGTATATAACTTTCTTGCTGTTTCAGGACTATCAACACCTTCTGCGTTTTTAATTGGAGCAAATTCCTCTTCTCTTTTTACTCTTAAAGTAAGCACTTTGTCTAACATTTCAAAAGAATCAAAAATGAACATTTCAAATTTATAAGCATTTGGTTTATCGGCTACAACCAATTTACCTTTTTCATCAATGTAATTTGCTTTTTTAACAGCAGTGTGATAAGGCAATTCTAAATTCATAACTTTTTCTAAAGCTTTCATATTAAACAACTGCATGATTACGTTTGAATCACCATAAACTAAAGAACCATAATCATCTCTCATGTTTGCCATTTCTTCAGAAATTTCAGTATATTCAATCACACCAACTTTTCCATTTTTCTTACATACAACACCAACTTTTTCTTTTGGGTCAATTTTCTCTACTGATTTTACCGCACTATAAACTTTATTGGAAATAGACATACCAATTAGTAATGGATCTACTAAATTTGCTAAAATATTATCAACACCACTAATGAAAATCCATTCTACTCCATTTTCTTTCATTTCGCTAATCACATTACTACGTTCCATGGATTGAAGTGTTCCACCATGACCATTTGCAGCCTCTTTAATACCACCTTTTTCATTTAGCAAAACTTTTCCATTCAAATCAAGCATTGGTAATTGACCTTGTTTAAAGAAATGTACTGCTTCTTTTGGATAGCCAAAATAGTTATGTTCTTCAAAAAACGCCATTGTTTGATCATTATTTTCTTCACTCGTCATAATGTACCAAGGAATGATTGTTTCATATTTAAACATGGCCTTTTTAATGCCTTCACATAACAATTCAAAAATTGATTTATGCGAATCTAATCCTAAGTCATATGTCCCTTTTGGTCCTTTATGTCCAAGTCTTGTACCTTGCCCACCTGCCATTGTAACAACCGCATATTTTCCTTTTTTGATAGCTTCAATTCCTTTTTGCTCATACATATTTCTTTCTGCAATTGTCAATTTTGCCTTTTCCACATATTCCACTGGCTCAATAATAGAGTTTTCAAGGTCTACTGGCTTTTTCGCATGTTTATATAAGTTTTCCATTAAATCAAAATCAATATTTTCAATTTTGTTTAATAATTCCTTTTTTTCTTCCTCTCCCATTTTGTCATAATACATTAGCAAATGTTCTTGATGATGTTTTTCTAATTTTTGTTTTATTTTAGTAAGTCTATCGCTCATTTTTGTCTCTCCTTTCCAAAATCCTTACTTAATATTATAAGATATTTTACATTCTATACCATTTTGTTTTATAAGTCAACCACCACTTTTTTTCAATTTACTAAAGAGTGGACAAACTATCCACTCTTTACGCGAATTTCTATTATACTGTAATTTTTTTATAGCTTCTTTGTGTATAATCTGTGAACTTTTCAGTAAAAATCAGTATTGTATGTTTAACTTATTCTTTGGTACATATAAACAGTTATATAAGGTTGTAAGTTGTTGTGAGTCTGATTTCCTCCATTTTCTTGAATTCGAAAAGTTCCATATCTAGTTCCAGCAACAAAACTTGTTGTAGGAGCAAAACCACTTAAGTCTGTAACTGTTGAAGTATCAGTATTAGGTAAAGAAAACCCCATTCTTCTTCCAAAATCTCCTGCCACATCCATTATATAATCATGCGTATGGCTTGGCATTTCATTGACATCCAAAGCATGATTACTCTCACCCCCTGTTTGTCCTGCATTAAATGCTTGGTCAGAAGTGCCAACACCTACTAAAGTTCTTCCGATCAGCATAATTTTTCCAAGTCCCTCCAAGTTTCTGAGCAACTTCTTGCACTGTTGCTAAATTTGTTGAAATATAAATACTTCCCACAGGATAAATATCATCCAATGTTTTAGATGAGTTTTGTAATTGTGTTAAATCTGTTTTTAGTGTTTGTATTTCTGTTGTAGAAGTTGACATTTGTGTTTTTAAAGTCTTCAATTCTGAAATTAGCTTTACTAATTCCTCTTGATTAATCGTTCCATCTTCATTTATATCTGGAATTAAGTCTCCTCCATTTTCTGATTTTTTATAGATTTCTGCTAAACTAATATTTCCATATTTTGTTACAATCGTATCTCCATCTTCTTGCAATTCACCATATTTTTCTATAATTTCAGTTAACATTTTTTGACTAATTTGTGTTTGCCCATTCATAATAGTATCTGCTTGTGCTGCCACTAAATCTAGTTGTAATTGCTCTTTTTGAGCAGCTAATTCATGAATTTCCACAGCATTGGTTGCTTTTTCCAAAATTCCATTACTTCCTGCAATTAGATTGATTGAAACCCCTGCTAAGATTAAAAGTATAATAATTGTTATAACAAGTGCCACTAAAGTTATTCCTTTATTTTTCATTTTTATTCCTCCTTAAAATTTAATATACGACATTTTATGTCGTTTCCATGTTATCAAATAACACCAAACCTGTCAATATCTTTTTCAAAAATTATATGACATTTTATGGCGTGTTAATTCTTGTTTAAATATGACATAATAAGTCGTGGTGAGAATATGATAAAAGAAAATAGAAAAAAGAAAAACTTGACCCAAGAAGAATTGGCAGAAATCCTTAATATTAGTCCCAGACAATTGCAAAGAATTGAAAAAGATGAAGATAAAACCAAAATTGAAACACTAAAAAAAATCATAAAAGTTTTACAAATTCCAGACAAAGAAATTATTGAATATATGAAAAAATATTGATAGAAAATAATCTATTTTTCTATCAATATTATCTTAACTCTAGATTACTGTCACTTTTTGTGTATAACCTGTGAAAACTTCTTCTGGATATTTTTCACCAGATGTATTTACAACTTTATCATGTCTATCCAAAATTTCTTGCAATTTTGAGCTGCCTTGCATTATCTCATAGCAATTCAATATTTCGCACTCTTCGTTTTTATTATTGATTATTATATTTGCTTCTTTTATAAATTCATCATTTCCATAAACTAAAATAAGTTTATCTTGCACATTTATGTTGTATAAATCATTTACTCCCTTATTTTTCCAATCAATTTTCAACAAACTCTCAGACCTTTTCCCACGTATTCCATTCATCACTTTTTTCACGCTTTTACTAATATCTGATTCTAATACTGTTATAATTTCAGTGGATTCGTTTATTCTTTCGTTTATATATGGCAAAAGCATTGTAATCAAATGAATATCGTTGACGTAAAAACAGCATAACCTTTTCTTATTCATATTATTACCTCCATATATTTCATAAATAGGATTTTAACACTTAATATATGACAAGTCAAATATTTTTACATTTCCTTTTTTGACAAAAATCCTTATTTTTAGACATTTTCCAACAATTTCACTTACAAAAAATACTTTAAACCAACTTTTTTCGACCTTTTTATTGTCTTTTCTACCAAATTCTACACGCGAATTTTGTTACATTTTTGTAACAAAATTGTAATATTTCTGTTACAAAAAACACAAAATGAAAAAAATCCTCTCTTGATTTAACTAACAATCAAAAGAGGATCTGCTGGGTACCATTAATCTTCAAACCTATTTAAACAATTTTAATATTTCCTACTTTTTTTCTTCAGAAGTTTGTACAGTAAACACTAATAGTTTCAGAGTAAACATCATGCTTATATAATTAAGATGCTGTTTTGAAATGTCTTGATGTATTCCTTTTCTATTTTTTCTTATTTGTATTATAACATATTTTACATAAAATGTCAAACTTTTAAGTTTAATAATCACCAATTATTTTATTTTCCTAAAAATTAAAAAAAATGAATATTTTATTTTTTTTGGCTAATACTTAATTTAATAGAAAATTTTTCTGATATTGTTAAAACTTGTTTTTAAAAAACAAAAGAGAAAGGATATAAAAAATGAGAAAATCTTTTAAAAATTTAAAAAAACTTACTATTATAATAATTTTATTAATTGCCTTTTTTATTACAAATGCTTATTCGTATGCAATTAATGTATCAAACGGGCTTTCTAACAATATTTTTAGACTTCATATTTTAGCCAATAGTGATTCTGAAGAAGATCAAGCCTTAAAATTAAAAGTACGTGATGCAATTTTGCAATACATGGAAACTTTGAATACAGCAAATCAAGACAAGCAATCTGTAATAGAGTTATCAAAAAATCATATTGAAGATTTCAAAACAATTGCCAAAAAAATCATTCAAGAAAATGGCTATAATTATTCAGTTAGTGCAGAAATTGGAAACTTCTATTTTCCAACAAAATATTATGGAAACATCTCACTTCCTGCTGGAGATTATGACGCTTTAAAGATTGAAATTGGTGATGCCAAAGGTCAAAATTGGTGGTGTTCTTTATTTCCGCCACTTTGCTTTGTGAGTGTTTCTTCTGGTGTTGTTGAAAAAGAAGGAGAAGAATATTTGAAAGAAAATCTTACAGAAGAAGAATTTGAAATTATTTCAGAAGCCTCTCCTGAAATCGAATTCAAATTTAAAATTGTTGAATTAATCAACCAAAAGAAATAGCAGTTATTATACGTCTTAGTATTGCTCCTTAAGTACTGTCTTCTCCTAAAAATATTTCTTTTAATATTCTATTTTTAATAAATTCTTTAATTGCAATATTAAAGAATTTTTATTTTTATATTTTAAAAAATTTTCCATTTTGATATTGTAAATGTGAAACTTTTGTGATATAGTTTGATACGAATGTATTTTTATACTTCATATAATTACTAAATATGGGAGGAATCAGTTTGGAAAAACTAGTCATTACAGGAAATACGCCTTTAAAAGGTGAAGTAATCATCAGTGGTGCAAAAAATGCTGCCGTAGCGATTATTCCTGCAACTCTACTAATCAACGGAGTGTGTACAATTGAAAATTTACCAAATATTAGTGATGTAAAATTATATTGTGATATATTAGAAAGTTTGGGTTCAAAAGTTACTTGGAACTCAGAAAACGAAGTAACCATAGATAATACAAATATAACCTCTTTTAAAGCTCCAACTGAACTTACAAGCAAATTTAGAGCTTCTTATTATTTAATTGGTAGCCTACTTGGACGATGTAAAAAAGCACAAGTTGGGCTTCCTGGTGGTTGCAATTTAGGTGCAAGACCAATTGACCAACACATCAAAGGTTTTGAGGCACTTGGTGCAGATGTTGAAGTTTCTAATGGAAATATTACAGCAAAGGCAAAAAAGTTAATAGCAAATTCTATTTATATGGATGTTGTTTCTGTTGGTGCAACAATTAATATCATGCTAGCAAGTGTTTTAGCCAATGGAACAACGGTTATTGATAATGCTGCAAAAGAGCCACATATTGTTGATGTTGCCAATTTTTTAAACACGATGGGAGCTGACATTCGTGGGGCTGGTACAGATATTATTAAAATCAATGGTGTAAAAGAATTAAACGGAAACGCTACCTACTCTGTTGTACCAGACCAAATAGAAGCTGGCACTTTTATGCTTGCCGCTGTTGCTTCAAAAGGTGATATAACAATTAAAAATTGTATTACAAAGCATCTAGAATCAATCACAGCCAAAATTGTAGAAATCGGTGGAAATGTTGCTGCAAATGGTGATCATTTGCGTGTATGGTGTAACACAAGACCACAAAAAGCAACTATTAAAACTTTACCTTACCCTCGGATTTCCAACCGATTTACAGCCACAAATGGGCGTTGTTTTATCTCTTTCAAAAGGGACAAGTATTATTAATGAAAGTATTTGGGAATCACGTTTCCAATATACAGCTGAACTCAACAAAATGGGCGCAAAAATCACAGCACAAGGAAAAAGTGCGGTTTTTGAGGGTGTTGAAAAATTAACTGGAGCACCTGTTTATGCTTGTGATTTACGTGCAGGCGCAGCTCTAATTATTGCTGGCATTATTGCCAAAGGAAAAACTGAAATTTACAACTTAAATTACATTGACCGTGGCTATGAAAATATTGAAGAAAAATTTCGAAAATTAGGTGCTAAAATCGAACGAGTTGATGATGCTAACGCGTGAAAATTTTTTGATTAGGATAAAATTATGATAAAATTTTGTAGTATATATAGTGGCAGTTCTGGTAACTGCCTATTTGTTAATTCAAATCACACAAAAATACTGATTGATGCTGGTGTCAGTTGTAAAAAAGTATGTGAAGGTCTGTCTTCGATTGGTGCATCAATTACTGATATTGATGCCATTTTAGTGACACATGAACATTCTGACCACATTCAAGGCATTGGAACTATTTCACAAAAATTTGATATTCCAGTATATGCCAATTTCGAAACTTGGAATGCCATGGAAAAACAACGTGCTAAGATTACAGAAAATAATATCCATATTTTTGAAAATGATAAAGATTTCAACTTAAACGATTTAACCATTCATCCTTTTAGTACACCACACGATGCTGCAAATCCATGTGGTTTTAACATTCATAATGGCACAAAAAGATTAAGTATTGCAACTGATATTGGTCATATGGATAATCAATTAATTTCACAATTATATCATAGTTCTTTTGTTTTTTTAGAAGCAAATTACGACCCAGAAATTTTAAAAGCATCCAAATATCCATATCCTTTAAAACAAAGAATTAGTGGACCTCATGGGCATTTATCAAATGATACAGCAGGCAAAACAATTCATAATTTATTATTAAAAAAAGATTTAAAAGAAGTAATGTTGGGACATTTGAGCAAAGAAAATAATTTCCCTGAACTTGCTTATCAAACAGTTGCAAATGAATTAATTGCGAATAACACAGACTTAAATCACATTGGGATTTCTGTAGCAAATCGCTATAATCCAAGTAAAATTATTAATCTTTAATCACATTATAAATTCTAAGTGCTTGTAGTTTTATGAAAAACAAATAGATTAAATACAATTCTAATAAGATATTTAGAACAAAAATAGAATCACAACCTTTCTAGAAATAAAAATTTTTGAGGTTATGATTCTATTTTACATTATTTTTGTGGTTTGTCAAGAGTTTTCGTATCAATTAATAAATTTTTTATAAAATATTTGTAGCATTTTCAGAAAAATATATATCTAAAAACTCCTGTATTTACTTCGAAATTTTATGTAAAGTAGATTGACAAAACCTTGATATTGTGATATTATAAAATATATGTTATTTGAAGGTTCTTAACATTTTAAGGAGGTAATCATTATGGAAAGAGAACCAATGGAAATGCCGACAAAATTTGGTCTTATCGTATTCCACCGAGAAAACCGGGGAAGAATTGCTGCTGAAAAACTAGCAATTGTTCTTAGAACTGCTGGAATAATGGTGGCTTTTATGGAAGATCGGGAAAATTATGCAGGGACTATAAAGGCGGAAAATCTTGCTTATTTAAATTTTATTTTGCTTTCTGAAAATACTTATGCAATATTTCCAAAACATCTTTCTGAAAAAACGAAAATATGTTATTATTCTGAAAAAGATAATTTATTTGAAATATTACTACAAAAGCTTGATCAGGCAGAGGCAGATGAATTGCGGAAAATTTGGTCAATATTAGAGACTTATGATTTATTTTCGTATTTAGACAATACAAATATAAATATAATGATGGGCTCAGTCCCCAAAAATATATTTATGGACAAATTATCCGACTTTGACAATGCAATTTCAGAATTAGATGCAGATGTTTTTTCAACAACACATGTTGGGTTTGCAAAGTTATATTTAAAACATTTTCATAATAAAATCTGTACCTACCTAAACTTCTTACCTGACTATCTTCTAATTGATGAAATTCGTGAAATGATAAACAAGAAGGAATGGCATAATCATTTATCGCTTACTTATCTTTGGGTTAAAGAGTTAGAAATGAGTCCTATGGATAAAATTTATGCATTGCCTTATTATTTGGCGATTTCAAAGATTAAGATGAATCCTTTTATTAAAAATGAATTTATATCAAATTTTAAACGTTATCTAAAACTCAATAGAAAAGCTTATGAAGCAGATAAACTTTCGGAAGAATATTTCCGTAAATTATTACCAAGTATGGAAGTAAGGTACTTTTTTAATTTTTTAATACTCACACGGTATAAATTTGATAAAGATGGACTAGATCAAGAAGTAATACCAAAATTTGAGCGTTATATAAAAATATATCAAACGGATTTAGAACATGATTTAGAAAATTTTACACCAGTTGAATTGGTATATTTTGCTAAAATAAGTGGTAATATTCTTCACTCTTATTTTAGACGTAATCATAATGAAAGCTATAAATATGAAAAGAAAAAAGAATATCCATTTTATGATATTTTGAGAGAAAAAATAAAACAGTATCATTTAAAAAATTACGAAGATGGATTAAAAAGAGGTGTAGCCTTCGGCGGATTTGGATTTCAAGATTGGAACAACTAAGTAACTCCTATAATATTCGAAAACTGTTGTAATAAAAAAAATTTTTTACTACAACAGTTTTTGGCTTTTTCTACAATCTTTTGAATACAATATCCTCAAAATCTGTAATTTCAAAATTTGAAGACCCTTTTGTTATGACATCTTCAGCAGGCAACTCAAGCGATATTGTTCCTTTGTAAACTACGTTTTTATTAGTTTCAATTAAAATATCAAAATTTAGCCCAAATTTAATTTCTTCCATATTGACTCCCACATTTGTTAGCAAAGTTCCATCATATGTGATTTCTGTGGTTTCATTTGAAATATAGGTTCCTAAATTATTCAGTGCCATTCGACATGCAATTACACCACCTTGATTTCCAATTTCTAGCGTTTTTAAGTCATCCACTTTAGCTCCTGTGTATGTTAAACTTTCACTTAAATAATTTTGCTCACTATGTGTATACAAATTACTCAGTTCCCCAGTTGGTCTATAAATTGCTAAATCACCCTTCTGAGGTGCTTGTACTACTTGAAAATTCTCAAGTTTAATTTGCTTAATCGTTTCTTCTGTGCTACTATTTTTATCCAAATAAAAATATAAGTCATTTACTTGTTTAATGCCTATATTCCAAATATTTTGACCATCATCAACTGGTGTTCCTTCTACGGTGCTAATGACAAAAATTTTCGATAAACGATATGGCAACGTTTTTTCGCCTTCTACTTCATATTTTAAAATAATGGACACAACAATCATCAATATAATCATGATACAAAATAGAAAAAGGCTTCTTTTGAATATCCTTGATTTTTCCATATTTTCCTCCTATTTTTTTCTGGAATTTAACTTATTTCTCTTTCTTAACTGCTTGAAAAAATCTTTTAAAATTCTTTCACACTCGTCCTTTAATATATATTTTTCTATTTCAATTTTATGATTAAATTTATATTCTAATAAATTTAGAACTGAACCACAAGCACCTGTTTTTTCGTCTTGTGTACCAATATACAATTTTCGCAAACGACTATTTATAAGCGCTCCTGCACACATAGAACATGGTTCTAATGTCACATACATATCACAATCTGTAAGCCTCCATGCACCTAGTTTCTTACAAGCTTTTTGAATGGCCAAAATTTCTGCATGACTTGTCGCATCATGTTTTGTTTCTTTGACATTATGTGCTCTTGCAATGATTTTATTATCTTTCACAATTACTGCACCAACTGGAACTTCTTCCTTTTCAAAGGCTTTCCTAGCTTCTTTTAGTGCTTCTTTCATAAATTTTTCTTTCATAAATATCTTATATCATATTTTAGGATTTTTTACAAGGGGCGATAATTTGATTTTAAAGTATTGAAATTAAAAATACTAACACAAAATCAAAAACGAGAAATATCTCAAAATATTTCTGACTATTTCATTATTCTGTAAGAAAAAATTGCACTTTCTCACAGTAATAACTTTTTTCTATCTTTTCAAAAAGAAAACAATTTGTATAATTTAACATGTTTTTTACATCCGTAAAACGTCTTTGAAAAAATCTTTAATTATTTTTTTATTCTACCACATAATATTTTGCAAACTTTTATTTAGATACCTTGTTTGGCTTAAAATAAATTAAAATGATATTTTTCAAATTTTTGCAAAAACTATTCCTATTCAAAATGTTATTTGATAAAATAACTGTATCAAAAACTTATGACGAAAAAATTTTTAGGAGGTTTTTATGGAAAGAAAATTGAGAGTATTCCAGTATGGAACTGGAAAAATGTCTGTATACACAATGCGTTATGTTTATGAGAAAGGAGCTGAAATTGTTGGTGCTGTTGATGTAAATCCTGCTGTCATTGGAAAAGACATCGGACAAATTATGGGCTCAGAAAATAAAGGCATTATCGTAAATGATGCAAAATAGGCAAGAAATGTTTTGCAAGAAACGAAACCAGATATTGTGATTGTGACAACCATGAGTTTACTAAATGACGTAGAAGAGCCATTAATGTTATGTGCAGAACTTGGCATCAATGCTATTACAACTTGCGAAGAAGCATTTTTCCCAATGAATTCAAATCCAAATTTAACGAAAAAAATTGACGAATTAGCTAAGAAAAATAATTGTACCATTACAGGAAGTGGTTATCAGAATATTTATTGGGGACAATTAATTACTTCTATTACGGGTTCTACACAAAAAATAACCAAAATAAAAGGTAGTTCAAGTTATAATGTAGAAGATTACGGAATTGCTCTGGCTAAAGCGCACGGTGCAGGATTAACATTGAATGAATTTGATAAAGAAATTGCTTCTGCAGATAAAATAAGTAATGAAGAAAGACAAAAAGTAATTGATAGTGGCGAATATTTGCCTTCTTATATGTGGAATGTAAATGGCTGGCTAGCTGAAAAACTAGGATTAACTGTTACTTCCCAAACACAAAAATGTGTACCACAAACTCACTCAGAAGATATTTTTTCTAGCACTTTAAACATGACTGTAAAAGCTGGAGATGCGACTGGAATGAGCGCTGTTGTAACAAGTCAAACACAAGAAGGAATTATTATCAAATCTGAATGTATTGGAAAAGTATATGCGCCAAATGAATTTGATAAAAATATTTGGACTGTGGAAGGCGATCCAACAACAACAATTGTCGTGGAAAAGCCTGCAACCGTGGAACTGACGTGTGCAACCATTGTCAACCGTTTGCCTGACGTAGTCAATGCTGAGGCTGGATATATTCCAACTGAGCAAATGGGTGATTTACAAGCAAGAATAAAACCTTTGAATGAATATGTGAAATAAAATGAACAGCCCCCCGAATTATCTTTCGGGGGACATTTTGCATACGTTGGCTAAAAATTATTTTTTTATAAGTTTTTCTATCTCTGTATAGATAAGGTGAGTTCCTTCGAAAATAAAGAAAAAAATTATGGTAAATAATAACTTTCCAGTAAAGTCCTTAAAACAAAGAACTCCAATCCAATATGTGCATTGAATAAAAAAGTTCATTACTAATATATATATATACCATTTTTCTTTTTTTGTAGTTCTTATCCCTTTTCGAATCCAATTTCTTAAAATTCTTGGCTCTTCGCAAAAAATAACCACTTTTTTTAGTCTTTTCTCAAACTGAAAGCTAAGAAATAACATTATACAACACAATATTCCAATTAAGCCATTTGTTGTATTATTCATAATAAGACCTAATAACAGCGCTTGAACATATCCTAAAAAACCCCAACCAACCATTGCTGAAGCTAAGCTTGGATTATGTTGATAAAACCGTATAGTTAATTCTTCTATCATCATGCCGCCTTTCTGCCAACATACACAAAATGTTCAAACAAGATAATATAACCAATCCTTGTTACTGTTATTATATCATAATTTACATAAAATGTCAAATTTGCGAGAATTGACAAAATTTAGATTTACTTATATAATTTATAGGAAAATATAAGAATGTGGAAAGGAAAGTGATTATGGTAGATTTGCATTGTCATATTTTACCAAACGTAGATGATGGTTCATTTAGCATGGACGAAACAGTAGAAATACTGAAACAGGCTGCAAATGCCGGATTTGATACAATCTGCTTTACACCTCACTACGCAGAACCTCAATATGTAAAAGATAAAAAGCAAAATCAAGAAACTTTAGCAAAAGTAAAAGAAAAATTAGAACAAAAAAATATTGCTATCAAATTATTCTTGGGAAATGAGGTTTTTTTACAAGATAAAATGCCAGAATTGTTAGAATGTGGTAAAATTTCTAGTTTGGCAGATACGCAATATATTTTAATCGAGTTACCAATGTATCAAGAATTGCCTGAAGAAGTTGTTCAAAAAATGATTGGTTCTTTGCAAGAAAAAGAGTTAAAAGTGGTTGTAGCTCATCCAGAAAGATATGTTTATATTCAAAAAAGTCCAGACAAATTACCACAATATTTTGGGGAAAATGTGATTTTTCAAAGCAATTATGCAAGTATTCTTGGTGGTTATGGAAGAGAGGCACAAAAAACCATTAAGAAATTGTTAAAAGATAGAAAAATTCACTATTTTGCAACTGACACACATCACGCCAATAATAGTATTTATGAAAAAATGCCAATTATTTTGAAAAAGCTATCGAAAATTGTGGATGAAGAATATTTCGAAATTTTAACGCAAGCAAATCCTAGAACAATTATTGAAAATAAAGAAATACAGGAGAATTTATGAAAATTTTAATGGGAACTAAAAATCCAGGAAAAATAAAAGGCGCAAAACTGGCTTTTGAAACTTATTTTGATGCAGTCGAAATACAGGGAATTTCGGTTTGTTCCGAAGTCAGTGATGAACCTTTAAATCACGAAATGATGCAAGGTTGTGAAAATCGAATCAAAAATGTAAAAAAATATGCAAAAGATAATAATCTTGATGTGGATTATTTTGTAGCAAGCGAAGCTGGACTTATTAATACTTTTGGAAATTGGATGGATTTTAATTTAGCTATGATTGAAAACAAAAATGGTGAGAAAAGCATTGGCTCTAGTGCAGGTTTTTCCATTCCTGAAAAATATGTTGATGAAGTGATTGAAAAAGAATTAAAAGTGATTATGGATCGAATTTTTGATTCTAAAAATTTAAACCAAGAAGATGGTGGCATCGGAAAATTGACACATGGAAAAATCTCACGAATTGACCTGACTTATCAAGCTTTTATTATGGCTTTGGTAAAATTTATAAATGGCGAAATTTGGAACTAACTTTTTCGTATAAATCCATAAATTCTGCGCACAATAATTTTTAAAGAAATTTAGAAAGGATTGAGTGAAAATGGGAACTTTAAATCAAGCGGAATTGCAGAATTTGAGACATTTAATTGGGGCACAAGAAACGAATTATGAAAAACTAACAAATTATGCAGACAATAGCGTTGACCCACAAATTAAACAAGTCTTAAATAAAGCTGCTCAAGATACTTTAAATACAAAGCAGAAATTATTATCATTTTTTAATTAGGAGGAATTTATGGAAGAAAAGTACATGGTAAATGACATTTTGGAATGTACAAAATCTGGCTTGAAAGATTACCAAAATGCCATTATTGAAACTGCTAATATGGAATTAAGACAAACTTTTCAATCACTTAGAAACTCAGCCGAAAGTTTTCAATATGAATTGTTTAAGTTAGCAGAATCCAAAGGATATTATGTTCCAGCTGAAAATGCAAAACCAGAAGAAATTCAAAAAGTAAAAACAGAATTATCGAATTAATTTATTAATGATTAGGTGCCTCTATTTTAGGTGCCTTTTTTTAATAATAACTCTTGACAATCATTTTTAATTATGCTATAATTCGTCAAGATATTGATTAAACAATGATTTTAAGTCATCGGAGGACAGTTGCATCGCAATGCTGAGATTGATTTATCAATCTACTGTCGAAGAAGATGCCTGAGTGCGCTCGGTTATTTGAAAAAATAATGGGGTTATTTTTTTACCCAAAAAGGAGGAAAAATGAATATACAATTATCAGAACATTTTACATACAAAAGATTAATTCGATTTACTATACCAACTATTATTATGATGATTTTCACATCAATCTATGGTGTTGTTGATGGAATATTTGTTTCAAATTGTGTTGGAAGTGAAGCATTTGCTGCTATTAACTTAATCATGCCTGCACTTATGATTTTAGGTTCTATTGGATTTATGATTGGAACTGGCGGAAGTGCAATTGTTTCAAAAACAATCGGCGAAGGTGATACCAAAAAAGCTAATGAATATTTTTCTATGCTTATTTATCTGATTATCGTCATTGGTATCATTTTAACGATTGTTGGAATTTTATTTGTTCGCCCAATTTCTATCTTGCTTGGTGCTAAAGGAAATATTCTAGAAGATTGTGTCACTTATGGAAGAGTTTTACTTATTGCTTTAACAGCATTTTTATTGCAAAACAGCTTTCAAAGTTTTCTTATTGTAGCAGAAAAACCGCAACTTGGATTAATAATTTCAATTATTTCGGGCGTTATTAATATGCTATTGGACTTTTTGCTTATTTATGTTTTTCAACTAGGCGTTTTGGGAGCAGCTTTAGCAACTGCCATTAGTCAAATTATTGGCGTAATGGTTCCATTTATTTATTTTGTCCGTAAAAATAGTAGTAAATTAAGATTAACAAAAACAAAATTTCAATTAAAACCAATTTTGAAAGTATGTAGTAATGGGTCATCAGAAATGGTTACAAATCTTTCTATGTCGCTTGTAAATATGTTATATAATTTACAATTAATGAAATATGCAGGCTCAAATGGAGTTGTTGCTTATGGCATTATTATGTATGTAGGATTTATTTTCACAGGAACTTATTTGGGCTATTCGCTTGGTTCTGCTCCCATTATTGGCTATCATTATGGAGCTGGAAATAAAGATGAATTAAAAAACTTATTGAAAAAAAGCTTAAAATTGCTACTTATTACCTCCATTACTTTAACCGCATTTGCAGAACTTTTAGCCAAACCACTCAGCCGTATTTTTGTAAATTATGATGCCGAATTACTTGCTATGACAACAAATGCTATTCGACTTTTCGCCATTTCTTATTTAATCAGTGGACTTAATATTTTTGCCTCTTCATTTTTTACTGCATTAAATAATGGCGCCGTTTCAGCAACTATTTCTTTTTTAAGAACTTTTATTTTTCAAATTGCTATGATTTACATATTGCCTACTTTCATGGGCATTAATGGAATTTGGCTTGCTGTTGTTGTAGCTGAAATGCTAGCTTTAGTTGTGAGTATTTTGTTTTTTATTTTTAATCGAAAAAAATATGACTATGCTTAAATGTATGCTATAATTAAAAAAGTAAGGAGCAAAAATATGAATTACAAAATTACAAATGGATCGATAGCATATGGCGCAGAAACAATATTAGAAGAAATTAATTTTGAAATCAAGCAAAAAGATAAAATTGCAATTGTAGGAAAAAATGGAAGTGGCAAAACAAGTTTGCTAAAATCCATAATACATTCTGAAATGTTAGAAGAGGGAATTGGAGAAACGAAATTTGGAATTTACAAACAAGGTAATCCTAATATTGGATATTTAAAACAGATTGATTTTGAAAATTCCAATAATACTTTTTTGCAAGAAATTCTAAAATGTTATGAACCCATTTTAAAATTAGAAACAAAAATTAACCAACTACAAGAGAATTTACAAACTCACACAGACGATAAATTGATAAAAGAATATACTGAAAGTTTGGAAAAATATAAGCTAAATGGTGGTTATACTTATCAAAAGGAATATGAAATAGCTATTCAAAAATTTGGATTTTCACAAGAAGATAAACAAAAAAAGATTAGTGAATTTTCTGGTGGTCAAAAAACAAAAATCGCTTTTTTGAAATTATTACTAAGTAAACCAGATATTTTATTACTAGATGAGCCAACTAATCATTTGGACATCACAACTATTGAATGGCTAGAAAATTATTTAAAGAACTATCCAAATGCAATTGTAATCGTTTCTCATGATAGAATGTTTTTGGACAAAATTGTTAACAAAGTATATGAAATAGAATATGCCACAATTACAGAGTATACAGGGAATTATTCTGCTTTTGAAAAGCAAAAACGAGCCAATTATGAAAAGCAATTAAAAGATTATGAATATCAGCAAAAAGAAATAAAAAGATTGCAAACCATTGCAGATCGATTTCGCTATAAACCATCAAAAGCTAAAATGGCAATGTCCAAACTTCGCAAAATTGAGCAAATGACTATTATTGATTCACCAAATAAATATGATTTAAAAACTTTTCATACCAATTTTAATATTCCTATTGAAAGTGGTCATTTAGTAGTCTCTGCAAAAGATTTAGAAATTGGTTATAATTATCCTTTTGCCAAGCTTTCTTTTGAACTATATAAAGGGCAAAAGCTTGCCATTATTGGTGAAAATGGAAAAGGCAAATCTACTTTATTAAAAACATTAATGGGATTTATTCCTAAAATAGCTGGCAATTTTGAATATGGTTATCATGTAAAAAAAGAATATTTTGACCAACAAATGAATTTTTCCAACGAAAAAAACACTATTTTTGATGATTTTAGCGAGACTTTTCCTCAATTAACAGAAAACCAAATCAGACAATCTTTAGGTGCATTTTTGTTTTCTGGAGATGATGTTTTTAAAGAAATTAAAATACTATCTGGTGGAGAAAAAATGCGTTTGCAATTATGCAAGATTTTCAAAAAAGAAGCAAACCTTTTATTGTTAGACGAACCTACCAATCATATGGATATCGTAGGAAAAGAAAGTTTAGAAAATATTTTGACAGCGTATAGCGGAAGTTTGATTTTTGTTTCACACGACCGTTATTTTGTCAATAAAATAGCGAATTGTATTTTAGCTTTTGAACCTGATGGCGTAATTTACTTTAATGGAACTTATGAAGAATATTGTAGCTATCGTGAAAATAGAGCTGATTGTAACATAGCAGAAGAAAAAACAAAAAATATTCAGAAAAAACATACAACAAATTCTTATTGGCAAGATAAAGAAAACACAAAAAGAAAAAATAAAATTAACAAATTAGAATTGGAAATTGAACAAAAAGAAAATGAAATAAAACAATTGCAAACACAAATGCACTACGAAGATTATTGTAGTGATTACATTAAATTAAAAGAAGTGCAAGATAAAATAAAAATTATTGAACAAGAAATTGAAGCAAAAATGCTTGAATGGGAAGAATTAAATCAACAAATTTGAATTTTAAAACCGTCATACGCTTAAAATTGCTTTAGCGTATGACGGTTTTATATTGGAAAATTACTCAATAGCTGCAAGGTATTCCCTCACAATCATTAGCATGCAGTCAGCTACCCCCTTAGCCCATTCATGATCTGGGTCTGGTTGACAGTACAGAACGTTTATCCCATCCAAACTTTTGCCATTATAGTACTTTCCATTAATTGGCAAATAGTTTGCTGCAAGGTTACTTGCCACTGCTTCAATTCCTTCATTCTCAGTTTCATAAGAGAAATAGGAACCATCTTTTTTCCTCTGAGACGAAAAATTATTTGCTTCTATGGGATCAGCTGCCCAGCCTGACTCCCAAGCACAGATACCAACTATTAAAAACTCGTTAAAATCGTATTTCTCAGCAAGTTCCCAGAAAAAATCTGCATTATTTTGAAACACTGACGAATTTCCATAGTGTATAGCCGCCATAATCTCTCTAAAGTGCTCTTTGGATATGCCTAAATTTCGAGACACATCTGAAAAGCGATTGAAGCTGTTATAAAAGTTCTTTAAACCTTCTATCTCCTGAAGGCGTTTTTTCATAGCTTCTTCATACTCTCGTCTAAGCTTCTTATATTCCTTCAAGCGTTTCCGCTCAGACTTCAGCGAGAGTTTAAGGCTACCGAACTGCGTTGGATATTCAGCCAAGTTCTGTTTTAACTTCTCTATCTGAGAAGCAATTTGGGCTTCCAACTCCTTTGCCTTCTTTGGCTGCTCCGTTAAAGCAGATAATGAATTCAAATTATCGGATATTTTTGCCAATTTCACCGATAATTTTCCTTCAATGGACATCTCTCTCATTGTAGAAAAGAAATTCTTTGCCCTAATTTCTTCTTCTACCTGCGCTTTTACAGCCTCCTCCATTAAAGCCTGAGCCTTCATATTCTGATTAACCTTTTTCATTTGTCCCCAGAATATAAAATCATTTACTTGTTCTTGTACAGATTTCTGTTCTGAAAAAACTTCAATTTCAAAATCCAACAGATTTTTAGGAACTTCTTGTTTTGGTATAGCTGCCGCTGAGCAAAGTATTGAACTCGTTGAAACAACCACAGCCGTTGTAAGCCCCGTAATTGGCATTATTCTGTTTTTTGGTTTTATTGTTCTTTTCCGGCGCTTTCGCGCCAAAATATCTGTACTGTCAATCTCACCTCCTAAAGCATAATACACATTGCTTAATTTTGACATATTTTCTCCTTCTACCCTTGTCAGAACAAGGGATTTTTTCTATTTTTTGTTCCATAAACATCATGTTCCTAATTATATTATATCATGGTTTACCATATTTTGCAAGTGTTATGTCAATTTTTGCAAAAAAGCAAGTAAAATTCGGTATCTTCCAAATTTTACTTGCTTCAATAATTTTTTATTTTTACTTCAAAATCCATAGTTTAGAGTTATTTTCTATCTGCTGATAATTTTCGTGTAAAAACTTTCTCAAATAATCATCATAGCCAGAAATTTCCCACACCTTTAAATTTTCGTCATATACCACAACTCGTGGCTTTTTTGTGGATAAGTCGTCTACTGTTTCTAATTCGTACCAATCCATGTACCATGGTAAAATAAAAGTCAAGTGGTTCATTGGCAAACGATTTTTGTATATCAAATAGACTGACTGACACGAATAAATATCATGAAATATCTTTTCTCCTTCGGAAGTGTTTTCAATGATTTGCTTTTCTAGTTGCGAAATGGGATTTTGTTTTTGAAATATAGTTTCTGCACAAATATTTGCATAATTTCCAAAAATCAAGATTGCAAACAAAATTAAAACGATTCTCGCAAATTGATTTTGAATTTCCTTCTTTTCTAAATGAACTAAAATAACAGCTAACATAGAACTCCAAACTGCAATTTCATGAAAAGGCTCACTTATTCTTGTAAATTCAAAACTAATCAATAAGCTCAAAATCAACGTTTTTAAATATTTCTTTTGAGCAAACATTTTAAACAACGTTTGAATGAAAAATGCTGCGATTATGATTTTAGAAATAGCTAAAATTGCCTCTTCCTTTTGGAAAAGATGACTTAATGCATTTGGAATAATTTGCAGGAAATTAGTAATGCCCAGCAAAAACGGCTGCATTATATTGGCTCCAAACCCACCTTCTAAATAATATGGATATACTTGTGTGTTGAATTTAAAAGCTTGTTCATAAAATGCTTTTAAAGTATGTGTTTTTACAAAATATAAGAATAATATAACAAAGGGAAGTACCGCGCAAATAGCTAGTTTCCAATATCTTCTAATTATTTTTGAAAGAGTAATTTTTTGATTTTGCATCCAATAACTGATTTCTTTAAAAAATACACCTAAACCTATTGCAAATATTGCATACACACTCACAAAAGCAGATGTAAAGCTACAAAAAATGCTAAGTGACACAATCATCGAACGTTTCCAGCCTAATTTTTCGTCTTTTAGATATTGCAAAAATTCTAACACAAGTGAAATCAAGGCGATTGCCTGAATGTTGTCGCTCAAAATCATTGTCGTTTCTTTGGCAAGTAGCATTCCAAATGCAATTTGCACAAATGGTAATATTGCCATTTTGATATTTCCAAAGTTTTTGTGATGTCGAATATACAAAAAAACATAAAAAAGTGCTATAAATACGTTGTAGATAAGTCTAAACTGAACTACTGAAGCTGGCTTTAATAGACTGAAAAAAGCACATAAAAAATATGCAAATGGTGTATGTTGCGAATAATAATCATGATATAAGATTTCGCCTTTTTCAATTAGCATCCCACCGATTATGTTATCTGCTTCATCTGAAAAAGTACTTTTATGAACAAAAGCTGTCATCAAAAGAAATATAGCAATTCCAAGAATGCTTGCTTGCACAATTGAATTAGTTTTGATTTTTTTATTTTTAACATATAAATACAAAGTAAATCCTAAAAGCAACATGCTATATACTTCACAAATTACTGTAAAAATAATCCAAAAAGAGTTCGTGTTGCCACCAAAAATATTCATACATAAAGTTCCTGTTTGTAGCTGATTATTGTATAATAGCGCTTTCGTGTTTTGAGTATTTTTATCCACATAAAAAGCAACTGAATTTTCTCCATTTACAATAGATTTTGCTTTTATTTTGGCTGAAAATTGATGTGACATATCAACTTTCATAGGATTTTCTAACATTAAACTATACGCCTCATCATCTTTTGCATAACTGGTATTAAAACAAAAATTTGCTATTTTGGTATTGGTTGTTTTATCCACAATTTCTACTTCATATTGTGAATTATTTTCTCTAGCAAATGTCCCTATTTTCAAATCTAATCCATAAAATATTGGATATGGCATTTCAAATTCTTGCTCAATAATATGATTATTACTATCCATTATCAAAGCTTCTTCACACGCTGTTCCAAGCTGAGCATATTCTATATAAACAACTTTTTTAGTCGCTTCATAAAGCCCAATTATACACAAGGATATGGCTAGTAAAATCACAAAAATAATTAAAATTTTTCGTTTTTTATTCATTTTTTATATTTCCTTTAATGTTTTATTGATTTTTCTAAAATCTTTGATGGCTTGTAGACCAATTTTGCAAATTTTTCTTAAGTTGATTGAATTAACACCACCTTGCCTTGGTCTAAACGTGATTGGTATGTATTTTACGTTGTAATTTTTTTTGGCATAAATAACAGAAATCAGCACATTTGATAAATTAAATTTGGTTGGTATGAGTGCTAAATTTTGTTTTAAAATATCTGCTTTCATTAAACGAAATGGTGTATTGGCATCTGTTACATTAGCACCAAAACATAATTGAATTGTTACTTTCAAAACTTTTGTGACAAACCATCTAGAAAATCCATCTTCCCTTTTGTTGCGATAACCAATTACCATTTCGTGATTTTCTCTGCATTCCCAAAATTGCTCAAATTCTTCTGGCACCGTTTGCCCGTCAGAATCGGTTTGGAAAATATAATCTGCGCCATTTTCGATAGCATATTGATAGCCATATAAAATAGTAGCTCCATGTCCTTCATTTTGCTTGGTAAGCGCTGTTATGTATTCTTTTTCTTTGGCATAATTTTGTATGATAGAATAACTGTTGTCTTTGCTACCATCATCAATTAAAACAAGACGTGATTTGCCATTTCCATTATGTTTTTCAATGATTGGATACCAATCCTCTATAACTGATTGTATACTTGCCTCTTCGTTATATACTGGAATTACGATATATAATTTCTCCATTTTCTGCTACCTTTCTTATTTCTACATAATGTTTGCGCATGTGTTTAACGCTTGTTTTATCACCTGATCCATATTGTAGTATTTGTACTCACCCAAACGTCCACCAAATATGACGTTTTTATCTTTTTCGGCTAATTTTTTGTATTTTTCATATAAACTATTATTTTTTTCATCATTGATTGGATAATAGGGTTCTTTTTGGCGTGTCCAAGTATCTGGATATTCTTTTGTTATGACTGTTTTTGGCTGTTTTCCAAAAGTGAAATGCTTATGTTCAATAATTCTAGTATACGGAATTTCATATTCTGTAAAATTTACTACACTATTTCCTTGGTAATTTTCTATATCTAAAATCTCATTTTCAAATCTCAAACTTCGGTATTCCAATTCTCCATATTGATATTCATAAAATTGGTCGATTGGACCTGTAAAAATTATTTTTTCAGCAATATTTTCAAGTTCTTTTTGATGTTCAAAATAATCATAATTTAAACGAACTTCTATCCCAGATAACATTTTTTCAATAATTTTTGTATAACCGTCAATTGGAATACCTTGGTATAAATCATTAAAATAATTATTATCATAAGTAAAACGCACAGGCAATCTTTGTATGATAAAGGCTGGCAACTCGGTTGCGCGTTTTCCCCATTGCTTTTCCGTGTAACCTTTTACCAATTTTTCGTAAATTGTTTTTCCGACTAATTTAATGGCTTGTTCTTCTAAATTTTTTGGATGTTCTATTTTTACATCTTGTAATTCTTGCTGAATTTTTCGTTTTGCTTCTTCTGGCGTAAAAATTCCCCAAAGTTTACTAAATGTGTTCATGTTAAACGGTAAATTATAAACTTCGTTTTTATATTTTGCGATTGGCGAATTGGTATAACGATTAAATTCTGCAAATTGGTTGATATATTTCCACACTTCATGGTCGCTCGTGTGAAAAATATGGGCACCATATTGGTGTACATCAATATTTTCAATTTTTTCTGTATAAATATTGCCTGCAATGTGGGAACGCTTGTCTATTACTAGAATTCTTTTCCTTTTTTTGTGCGCTTCATAAGCGCAAATCGCGCCAAACAGTCCACTTCCCACAATTAAAAAGTCGTACTTCATTTTTTACCTCGATTTTTTATTTTGTTTGCATTATATCACAAAAAAAGGCAAAAGTAAAGGAGATTTGTTTTTCATTTTTGAATGCAACAAATCTCCTTTTTATTAATTTTTAAACAAATTATTAGGATTATATTTTTGATAAGCTTCTAATTGTTTTCTTTTTTCAACTACTCTTTCCTTTGCTTTAATTATTACCTTTTCTTCTTCAGTAGCTAAATAAGTTTTGTATAATATTGCAAGTAATATATTTGTATCATCCAGCAGAACTCCTTTATCTATTTGTTCTATTGAAAATTCATAAGTTAAATCCATATTTTCCTTTATGAATTTCCATATTTCACTTGGAATTTTTCTTTTCTCTATCTCTGATAATAGACTTAAAATTTCATAACCTTCCTTATATGCTTTTGGATTTAAATGATACAAATCTTTCATTTTACTTTTTCCTTTTCTGTAGGTTTTCCTTGCTCTGCGTGTGGTATTTCACCATTTTCAATAACAGTTCCAACAGCTTTTTTCATAAATTTTCTCGCCACTCTTTTTCTCGCTAACTCTAGAATATAGTCGTTTGCTTTTCCTTCTAACTCTATAATGCTTCCCATTGCAAATAACTTATATGGTTGTATGTTTTGATTCAACCCAGCTTTTAATTCCTGACTTTCTTCAGAATTTTTATCTGCTATAACTGCTTTTTCTCCATGGGCAAATGCGGCTGTAAGCATGGTCATATCATTCATTCCATCTCCAATACATGTCACATTTCCTCTTATATCTTCTCTTTTATTGTCTCCTTTTATAGCAAGTTGAGAAAGCTTTAATATAGAAGTTGCTTTGTGAATTCCTTCTGGAGCCAAATCTACTGAAAAATATCCATCATCCAAAGATTGATAATTTAATTGAACTTTCAACTTATTTTGGTCTAAATATTCTTTAATTTCTTGTATTGCATCTACTGAAGAAACACGAAAAGATAAACTTAGAATTTCCTTGTCTGTATTAGCTAAACTTTCAACAACATCTTTTGAAAAAATCCTTGAACCAAGCCTTCTTTCATATTCTTTTGCCTTCGCTGTATATGGACAATCTTGCAATACAACAACATCTCCTGTACTAAATTCTATTTCATCTTTACTAGCTTGTCCACGATTTACCATATCATTAATTAAACTTAGCATTTCATTTTTCGGTAATCTTTCTTCCGTTATATACTTATGGGATTTTGTATCATAAATAAATCCATTATCTCCAATAATATATTTTGGTACTGGAATGCCTTTATCTTTTAATATTTTCTCAATTTCACCTGCTGGTCTTGCTGTTGCAATTACAAATAAACCATTACTTTTTTCTTCTATTAAAGAGATAGCTATAGCTAATTTTTTACAACCTTCTGCTGTTTCTAAATCTAATGTCCCATCTTTATCCGAAAAAACAATGTAATCTTTATTGTCAATCATTCCTCTATCTTTTATTTCACGTTTACATTCTGGATGTTCCGCTTTCCATTTATATTTTTCTTCCTCAGTTGGTAATTCTACAATAACACTTTCTTGCTGCCTTTGTGTTAAATCTTTCTTAAATTGAATACCACTTTCTTGAGGTCCACTTTTCACAATATTAAGTTCTTCTTCTAAATTATCAATAATTAATTCTCCAAAAAAATGCTCATATTCGTGCATAAAAATCATAGAATCTGCTACTGAAAAAGGTATAATTAGTTCATTTCCATCCAAATCAAGAGCTTTTACTGTAATACGAAAAGGTCGATCTTTAAAAGTCCAATAATAGTGATTATCATAATCAATCGAAAAACAGCCTTCTTCTTCCTTAGATACACCTTGCATATGAATAATTTCTGGATTAACTAAAACTAATTGCGTATCTCTATTTTCAAATGTTTTAATTGCCATAATTCTCTTTAAATTTCCTAATTGAGGCGCCGAAAATCCTGCTGCTCCATTTTGTCTTTCTACTTCCTCTAATAAAAGCATTGCAAGTGTTTTTGCTTCTTTTTTTCCTTCTTCTGTTTCCATTTTTATTTTTTCCGATGTTTTTCTTAAAATTTCTTTATCTTCTGGATTAACATATTTTAAAACTCTATGTTTCTCCATTTTTTACTCCTTTTTTATTTTATTCATATAAATTATTATAACACATTATGTTCTATTTGTCTACAATTTTATTTCCATATATTTCTTATTGACTTTTGAAATAATTTATTTTATAATAATTTATATTAAAAATAAGGATGGTATCTATTTATGAAAAAAAAGATTTTTGTATCACATGCAGATATTATATTAGATAAAATTTATGATACCAATTTTAATTTAATAAAACAGGATGGTGGAGGTAGCAATTGGAATACCTTGTACAATTTGAGTCTTATGAATGAAGAATGCTATGCCTTTGGTACTGCTGGTAACGACAAAGAAGGAAAAATTGCTATTCAATCTTTACAAAGAGTAGGCATTAACACAGAAAATGTTTTGATTGATGAAACCATTTCTACAGCAGTTATGAATATATTAATGCCAGAACCAAACTGTTATGATGATGAAATCATAAATACTTGGTACTCTCCTATTACCAATAAAAATACTATGCATTTTTCAGATAATTTACCATTAAATATACCAGAAAATTTTAAAGATAAAGAAATTTTTGTAATTTTAGATAAATTTGAAAGTATTAATTATGAATTTTTACAAAAATTAGAAAACAAAAAAGTTTGTTTAGATGTTGGTGATGACGAATTTATTGAATATTATACAAATCAATATTTAATTAATTTTTTTAGACAAGCCAAATTAATGCAATTAAATCATAATATTTCTGATTATTTATTTAAAAAATTAAAAATAAATAATGAAATAGATTTTTTTAATTTATTAAATTTAGATTTACTTGTTATTACAGATGGAAAAAAAGGTGCAAAATTTTTATATAAAGAAAATAGTGAACTTATTACAGTTACAAAAACTCCTTCTATTATAATTGATAACTCTGTTGATACAACTGGTGCTGGAGATGCCTTTTTCTCAACTATTATAAAGCAATATGCTTATTGCCAAAAAATTGATAGGCAATTTATTGATCATACGTTTGAAATTGCCAATCAATTCTCTCGTGATATTATTCAAAATTTAGGGAGCAGAAAATAATCAAAAAAATTTTATCTCCCTAATATCCATTTTACAATTTCTTTTTTGATTTCCAAATATTCTTCTTTTTCAAATTGCATATTGGAAATGCAATATTTTCGATTGGATATATGCGAGCAAAATATACATTCATGTAAACTGTTGCAATCTTGAATAAAAAGCGAATTACTAATTTTGGCGCTACAAATCACGTTATAACTATTGCTACAATTAGCAGAATCGTCAACACGCAAGCAAAATGACGAATTTCCTGTTCTCTGAGAAGCAATCATAAATTCACCACTAATACAGCCATCTAAATAAATACCATTTTTGCTTTTTTGGCAATCATTGCAACGATACATATTTTCGCAATTGTAAATCGTGTCGCTTTGCGAAACATTGTTTGAATCATAAATTCTTTCAGTTGTCGTATAATTGATTTTTTTCCAAATTTTCAAAATATCCTCTAAACTGCTAACTGGCCTTTTTTTTATCATCCAACCATTTCCCTTGTTAAAATTTTCCATATTATTTTGTGTAATAAATTTAGTTGGATTAACCGAGGTTGCCCAAGTTTCTTCACCAGTTGTGCTATCAATCACTTTTTGTGGCAATTTTATGTCAAATGCAAATTCTGTTAAAATTTCTTCTAAATTATAGGGACTTTTTTGCCCAAAAATACTAACAAATACTTTATTTACTGTTTCCATTGCTTGTTTATCATTCATTTAAATTTACCTTCTTTCTACTTGTGGACTGTGATTTCATTAAATCTTTCAAATTGGCTGTACCATTAATAGTAAACCCTATTTTTTGTTTTACTTTTTGCACAATATTTTTATTTGCTTCTATTAAATCACATCCTAAAATTTGATTTTTATTCATTCTTGGAATAGGTGTAAAATCCAGCGTTTCTCCTTTAAATGCTGACAAAACTTTGCCACCACTCGACAGACGCAAAATACATTCACGATTAGCCAGTTCTGTCAAAATCTTCATACGTAACATAAAAGAATTATGAACTGCAACTTCCATTTGAATATTGGATTCTAAAATTTGCGCATCACTTCTGGAAACTCGAAATATGTAATAATTAATCACATTAGCAAAAATCGCTTTTTGTAATTCTTCGCTGACTTGCCCAAAATACTGTCCTGCCAAAATCACAGAAAGATTATATTTTCTGGCTTCTGACAAAAAACGGCGTAAAATTGGATTTTCTACAACAGCAACTTCGTCAATCACAAAAATAATATGTTCTTCAAATGACATTGCTTGCACTAATTGAAGCATTTGCTGCATAATAAATCCAGCCACTGTTTTTGTAACTGTTTCTCCTAAAGTGACTTGGTTAAGCGAAAAAATAGTTAAAAAATTATCTGAAATCACTTCTTTAATACTTTTTAAATTGCTACAATCGCTGTTAAAAACTGGCAAAATCTGCATTTCATCAATAAATGAAATAATGGGTGCAATGGCTTCTTGATAAGATTGATTTTTAAGTTCGTTAAAATCGCTCAAAAAGAAGTCCACTGTGCTTTCTGGCAATTCATTTTCCAACTCTTTTATGAGTTGATTTCTGTATTGCGGCTCCAAAATTAGTAATCGTAAATCAGCAAATGACAATTCTTTTTTAATTAATAACGTATGAATGCTATGTCTCAAAACTCGCTCTAGTTTTGAATTATACAAATCGCCTATAAGCGACTTAAATAAAGTAAGCAAAAGTTCTGTGGAAGTGACAACATCTTTTCCCGAATTCATAAACAAATTCACACTATCTTTTGGCTTTTTAAAATCAATTACTGCAGTCTCTTCCATCCCGCCAATATCCTCTTCCATAGCTGCATGTGGATCAATTACAACAACTTTATATTTCAAATTTGTATCCAAATTATTTTTTAAATTACTAATCAATAAACTCATAAATTTAGATTTTCCCGAGCCACTCGCTCCTACAATCAAAGAATGTTTGGCAAAATCGTAATGATTTAAATGCAAAAAGTAATTATCATTCAAATATGGAAAACCATTCACTTTTAAAATACTATTTTTTTCATCACTTTTTAATAAATGCAGAGATTTTTGAATATCCAAAAATTTAATAGCATCTTTTTTATAAAAAAATCGACTATAAATCGAAAAATCAATACTTAAAAATTGATGTGGAATATTAAACAATGCTTGTTTTTTTATTATTTTATTATTTTTATTTTCAAAAAACAAATCTGTTTTTGATAAAAAATTCTTCTTACAATATGGAAAAATTGTTATTTTTGATATTTTTAATTTTCTTGATTTTTTAGCTTCATTTTTATCATAAATATCTAATACATTTTTTTCATTATTTCTCATAAAATAAAATGTTTTAAAATATTTTTTTATTTTTTGTTTAGGCTCAATTATTTTTAGCAAAAAATCATTTAAATTACTAATCACTGGTGGAATTTTCCTAAAAGTTCGTATAAAATATCGAACTGTATTCAGCTCAACAAGTACATAAATGTCCCATTTTCTAAAAATTCCATTTAATCTTGAAATTTCAAAAATAAATTGAAGCCAAGATTCTTCAGTTACAAATTTTTGAGTTAAAAATATTTCTGATATAAATTTATTTTTCATTTTTAATTCCCTTTATTTTATTATTTTATAAAAAATAAATTTAATTTTTTATTTATTTAATT
>CATLEX010000007.1 GCA_949927455.1 uncultured Clostridia bacterium | reverse complement strand
CCTTCATCTCGTGCCGTGCCCGGGAGGCCGCCACATTCAGCCGCCGCCAGCCCCCCGCCCGGTTCAGCGGGCCGAAGTTCATGGAGACCTTCCCGGCCTGATCCGCCCCATAGCCCACGGAAAACAGGATCACATCCCGCTCATCTCCCTGGACATTTTCCAAATTTTGAATAAATCGCTCTTTTATTCCATTTTTATTTTCAATCATTTCTACAATTTTATTATACATCATTTCATTATCTTTGGCAAGATATCCATTTTCTCCATCTACAATTTGTTCTTTAAATTCATTAATATCAGTAGCTACAATTGGTTTTGCTAGGGCTTTCGCCTCTAACATTGTAACTGCATATCCTTCAAATCTCGAAGTTGTCACATATATATCACAGCTTTTCATCCATTTATATGGATTTTTCTGAGGTCCAACCAAAATGAAATTGTCTTGCAAATGATTCTCCACAATTTTTTTATTCAAACTTGCTTCTTCTTCTCCACCACCAACAACATACCATTTTATGGGATACCCATTATCCACCAACATTTTGCACACATCAATTGCCTGATCAATCCCTTTTTGCTTCACTAGTCTTCCCACTGTTGCAATCATAATTTCATTGTCTTTTCTTTCAATATCCAATTTTTCCTCAGCCATTTGGTTAACCATTTTTTTGGATACCATATTTTTTATGACCAAAAATTTCTCCTTATATTCTGGAAAAATCTCTTCTAACACTTCCTTGCAGTATTCTGATACAGTAGCTATTTTTTGATAATTTGCAAAATATTTTTTATCATTTTTATAATCAAATTGGTATTTTTTATAATTATTATGAATAAACCCAATTTTATTTTTCGATTTTACTTTATCCACATTAAAATAAATTGTTTTTCTCTCCAAAAATGCAATAGAAGTATCATATTCTTTTTCAATTTTATCAAACATATATTGTACATGTTCCCAACCAATATATAACTTTCCAATCATTTTATAATACAAGCAATTTAACAAGTACATTAAGCTATGATAACATCTTTTGAAATCTAATTTCATTAAAAATTTAAAAGGCGCTAATTTCCTATTTTCATGAAAAATTTCATAATTTTGGGGCTTATTCAAAAGGTTTACTTCTTTCGGCAAAAATTCCATAAATTCTCCATTAAACCTAAACAAAAATAAATCCACGTCATATTTACTATAATCAATCATAGATAAAATGGTAAGTAAACTCTTTTCTGCTCCACCAATTCTTAGCGATTCCATTACAAATAAAATTTTCTTTTTCATTTATTTCTCCTCATAAATTTTACTTAAACTCTTAACTGTTTCCTCTATCTTAAACTTATCTGGAATTTTATCCATTGCTTTTTCATCTCTTCCATTATCTGCTTCAAAAATTTTTTGTGCCCAATCCTTAGGTGCTTCTTCCAATGATAAAAATTCAACATTTCCTATTATATTCGATTCTCTTGCTACATTTGTACTGGTATAACATTTCAATCCATTTACCTGAGCCTCAACAATTGCAATACTAAATCCTTCAAACCAAGATGGCATAACAAAAATGTCCATCGCAGAATAAATTTTTTCTGTATCATCTCGTCTACCTAAAAACAAAACTTTATCTTGAATTTCTAATCTTCTTGCTTTTTCCTCCAATTCCTCTCTTAATGAACCTTCGCCCACCAATAACAACTTACTATCTGAATTTAACTTTTGATATTCAAAAAATATATCCATTAAAAATCTAGGATTTTTTTGTTCTTCCAATTTTGCAATTACTCCCATAACTGTTTCATTATCTTTTATGTTAAATTCATCTCTTATCTCATTTCTATTGTTTGGATTAAATTGAAATTCTTGCACATCAATTCCATTATTTAAAACAAGAAATTCTTTTTTATCAAAAAGCCACTCTCCAGCTTCTTGACCGCAAGCAAGTTTTTCATATTCAATATTTCTTGTAAAAAATCTTCCAACCTTGTCCAAAAATCTTGTTTTTCGATAAACTTTCTGAATACTTGCAGAATGCGAATGGAGAATTAATCTTGCTTGTGAATATTTTTTTGCCAAAATAATTCTCTCAAAACAGCTAAAATTCATAATATTAAAATGAATCACATCAAAATCATATTCACCATATATTTTCTTTAAATCTTTCACATACTTTTGATAGTTCTTTGTCCTACTAGTTATATTTAAAAATCTAATTCCTATTTGCTCTAATTCTTTTTGAAAATATAAGTTTTTTCCATCAAAACTTAAAATATAAACTTCAAACTTATTTTTATCAAGGTTTTTACATACATTAATCAAAAATCTCTCAATTCCTCCCATATTAGAAGAATAACCTGTATATAAAATTTTCTTTTTCTTCATAATAACCTCTAACTATAAATATTATTTCTTTATAATCGTTCTTGGCTTATTCAAAACAACTGTCGCATAATCTGGCACATCTTCAAAAACAACTGCATTGGCACCAATTTTCACATTATTTCCAATTGTAATATTTCCAATGATTTTTGCCCCTACTCCAATTAAACAATTATCTCCAATCGTTGGTCCACCTTCATCTTCTCTATTAATACCAATCGTTACTTGCTGATAAATCTTCACGTTCTTTCCAATATTTGCTTTATCTGTCACAAAAATTCCCTTAATTCCATGTGGTAAAATTGGTGCACTTCCCCATTTGCTTCCTCCATTAATTCTATGCCCCAAGCTCGCTGAATTAAAAGCATCACTTCTTTTCAAACAATATAAATAAAAACACTTTAATAATTTACTTGTTTTTGGATTACAAAGTTTCTCTTTCATTTTCCAATATTTTTTATGATTATAATGTGACACATAATTATTAACCAATCTTTCTAATTTATTCATTTTTTACCTCTTTATTTTACTTTAAAATAGTCAAACTTTATCAATAGATTAAAAATTATCATTTTCCACACAGGCTTGTTATATTTTTGTCCTGTTGTCCCAAAAATACCTTCTAATTTTGGATATTCTTTAAAACTAGAAATTTCAATATCAGCCTTCTTTAATTGATGATAATATACCTTTTCTAAATCAATTCCCTTTTTTTCATTGCATCTTTCTCCCACTCCATAAAGACATTTCAAATAATCCTCCTTATTGACTTTAAAGAAATCTGTTTTACACCACTGTGCTTTATTAATACTGATAAACTCATTTTTTCCATTCTCTTTTGTACGTAAAATTTTTTTCCAATTTTTGATAAAAATTCTTCCTGTAATCTTATAAACAATATGATGTTCTTTGATTAATTGACTATTTTTCATAGCATAATCAATTAGTTCAGCCTCACCATATGACTTTCCCAATTCTTTTACTTTATCCACATTAGGCTTCATTGAAATAAATTCAAAACGCTTCGATTTTTCCTTCGCCATTTTTTGATATGTTTCAAAATCAAATGGATAATCTGAATTTTCTATAAATATAATATCATTAAAATCTGTGTTCAAAATATATTGACTAATACGTTCTTCATATTGCTTTAATCGAACCTTTTCATCAATCACATACACATCTTTTCCGTCTTTTAAAAAATACTTTTGGATTAATTGTACCAGTTAATAAAATTGCATTTCTCCCCATTTTAAGCCTCCAACTTTTTCATTATTTCTTTTGCCCATTTACTCAAATCATATTTCTCAACTACATATTTTTTTGCTTCTTCTAGCTTATTTTCATCGTTCTCTATCGTACCTAAAATTTTATTTTTCAAATCTTCCACATTTTCATTTTCAAAACTTATCATTCCTGGAATATCAAGAGGAACTCCTCCAATCCTACTACTCATACATCTCGTTCCACAATACGTTGCCTCTACTAATGAATAACAAAACCCTTCTTCACGAGCCGCTGACAAAAATAAATCTGCCATATAATAATACTCACTTACATTTTCACTAGGAGGCAAAATCCTAATCCAATCTGGTATCTCTCCTTCAAATTGGCTTTTTATCTTATTTTCTACAATTTCCTTATTGGTTGCCAATGAAATTGCTAAAACAATTTTTTTCTCATCTGCAATTTGTCTTATCGCTTTTAATGCTATATCAACCCCTTTTCTCTCATAGTTAAAGCCAAACATTAAAATAACAAATTTATCATCATCTTTTTTTACCATATTACCAACAGCATTTCCATCCAACCTTCTAAAATCAATAGCATTATCAACAAATGTAACTTTTCTCTTTGAATATGGCATACTCTCAGCAACAGATTTTGAACATCCAATATTCAAGTCACCTTCATACAATTTATAAGCCAGTTTCATAAATTGCTTTTTAGGAAATGGATAATTTACTTTACAATGATTGTGAAAGTGCTGAACTAACTTAACATTACTATGTAACATCCTAAATAACTTAATCGCCAATTGAGTTTTATGTTTAGCAAAATGTGAATATACTATATTTTCTGAATTTCTACTAATTGATTTAGAAAGAATATTCATAATACTTGTCATATCTTCTGCAAAAAATTCAATCTTATATTCTAACGCCATCTTTTTTATCCACTGAATATCTGCTGTTCTTTCCGAAAATAAAAATTTTACTTGATAATTCTTATCTTTAGCAATTTTTTCAAATTCCTTCATTGAGGCTATAAAATTTCCTTCATATGGCGCAGCATAATCTGTTATCATAATAATGTTTTTTCTCATATTTTAAACCTCCCTATAAAATTTCTGCAACTCCTCTACTGTCTGCTCAATAAAATATCCAGCATTTTTCAACTCTTCATACGTATCACGCCTACTTAAATCACTACTCAAAATAATTTCAGCCCATTCTTTTGGACTTTTCTCCAATCCAATAAATCTCACATTTTCTGCAATTTTTACTTCATCTGTTATTACATCTTTTGACATAAAACAAGGAAGTCCTGTACATTGCGCCTCTACGCCCACTATCGGCAAACCTTCATATAAACTTGGTAGCAAAAACACATCCATACACCAAAATAATTCATTCGTATTCTTGCAAAATCCCATAAATTTTACACAATCCATCAAATCTAAAGTTTTAACTTTGTCTCGAATCTCTTGTTCTTTTTCTCCAATTCCAACCAACATAAGAATTGCATCTTCATTTTGTTTATGAATTTCATAAAAAATATCCACCAAAAAAGTATGATTTTTCTGATTGCTAAACCTTCCCACATTTCCAATAACCAACTTATTTTCAAGCCCAAGCTCTTTTCGTAATTCATCACGCTTTGTCTGGTTAAATTTAAACTTTTGGTAATCTACTGCATTATGAATAATCTTTACGTCATTTTCTCCAAAAAGCCACTTTCCTGCCAACTTTGAACATGCAAAATAATGGGTCGCATACTTCTTCAATGGTTTTTTGAAGAAATCACCAACTAAAATCTTCATTTTATTTTTTGATTGAAAACCAATATTATGGGAATGTGCAATTCTCACATCAATTCCATATTTTTTCGCCATCTTCAGCACCATAAAATTTTTGCTAGAAGAATGCATATGTACCACTTTATAATCATGATGGTCTTTAAAAAATTGATTTAAGGCTTTATGATATTGGATAAAATCCCCATTTTTCTTAATCCAAATTCCCTTTAATTTATATAATGTACAGCCTAACTTTTTCACTTCTTCTTCTAATTCGTAATCATTTCCATCATCCAGCACCAAAAAATCAATTTGAACTTTTGAAAAATCCATATGTTTTGCATGTTCATAAACAAATTTCTGAATCCCACCTGTCAACAATCGGTCAACAAAATATAAAACTTTTACTGGTTGCTCCATTTTCTTCTCTCTTTCCTACTTTTTTAGAATTCTCTTTGCCAATCTTTTGATATTTTTATAAATACCCGTTTTCGCCAGAAATATTCTAACACTTCTTTCGCACTTTACTTTTACTGTATCTTTAAAATATTTCTCAAAAAAATCTTTTTCTTCCATTTGATTAATATCTTTAAAAAATTCTTCTCTCATCGCTGGAAGTTCAACACTATGGCTCATTTCTTTCACATTTCTTACCAAATCTTCCACAGCCACTTCTTTCTCATGAAACTGTTCTTTTATCTCCTCAAAAATAGCTTGTCCCTTTTTAGAATTTACCAAAACTCTTGACGTTCCTTTATCATCATCCAAATTTTTATCGAAATTTTCAGCAATAAAACAATCCCATATCGTAAAATCACTTTCATGATATTGCTTTTTAAATGCACAATGATAACAAGATGGTCTATCTGACAAATCTCCAAAAAATGCTCTCAAATATGGATCTGTCTCCACTCCTCTACTATATTTCTTATTTTCGCTCTCCAATGTCATCATGGAATATTTAAAACCATATTTACTTTTATCTCGAAACAAAACTTTTTTCACTTCTTCATCTTTTAGTTTATATTTTTTGATATAATTAAAATATTTCTTCCAAACCAATGGAGAAGGCACCGCATGACACATCACATCAACTGTAATTAACTTCTCGTACTCTTTCCTCAAAAAACTTTTTAACCCCTCAATTTGACAAGGAGTTCCAGAAAAACATACATATCGACCTTGTTCTAAAAATTCTTTCGTTTTCTCAAAACAATTTCCCAAATCACTTTGTACATATTTAGAACCTCGAAAACATTGAAGTTCTTCTTTATTCTCAACAAATTTATGTACTACTCTAAAATTTTCATCAAAAGCTGCACCAAACACAACTCCATTTTTTTCTAAAATAAATTCAGCAATTGGTGTAAAAGCACCACCAGAAGTGCTATTTTTTCTCACTTCATCATTTTTATGATTTAAAACATATCCTTTTTGCTCATTTTCTTTTTCCTTTCCATTTTTAACTGGGCATACTTTCTCACATAATCCACAATTAATACATTTCTCTTTGTCTATTACTGGATACAAAAAACCTTCTTCATCTGACTTCATTTCAATACATTTCTGTGGGCACACGCTTTTGCAAGCTGTACAACCAGTACAATCTGATTTATTTATGATTTGTATCATACTTTTTCTCCTTTCTTTTAATCTCAAAAAAGTTAATTCCTATACTTATGATTAGAGAAATTACAGTGACAATAATAAAAAACAAAATATTCTTATCATTACTATATTGTATTCTTACAATTTTACATAATAGCAAAGCAACTGGTATATGTACCAAATATATCATGGTACTGTATTGTCTTAATTTTGTATAGATATTTCTAGACTTTACATTTATTTTTAGAAATAATACAAAAATATTTGATATGAGATAGATCACTAACATGATACTTAATATTCTATAATCTAATCGGTTTACTAGCAATAGCAAAATTGAAGTTATCATAACTTTTATAAAAAATACAAAACTTCGCTTTTTACCAATATCATATTCCTCTATCCAAACCCCCAAATACATAAACAATAATGCTGTAGTCAAACCATTTCTCTCTCCTAAAATCACAAAATGTATATTTTTTAGAATCTCTAATATTTTAGAAGTACCTTCATAATTTAAAATCCAATATCCAATAAAATATAGTATAAATGAAATAATCAGCATTACTTTATTATTTATTTTTACTTTATTGGCACAATATAAAATGATTACTGCATAAATTGTAAATAATAAATACCATAAATGATAATCACCAATAAACAAAAAAATTCTTATTCTCTTCAAAACCGTTATTAATATATTGTCTGAAACCATCATTTCAGGCAATTCTATTAACCACATAACAATGGAAAAAAACAGATACATTTTAAAAATCTTTACCATATAAGAAATAATAATTTCTTTTTTATTCTCCGTTTTTCTCAATTTTTTATTTAAAAAAAAACCAGATGCAACAAAGAAATATGGAACTGCCATACTAGTCAAAATCGTAGTTAATCCATTCTGATATCGTTCAGAACAAGTATGGATAAAAACAACAACAATGGCAAATGTGAATTTAAAAATATCAATTAATGCATAATTCTTTTTCATATAGCTCCTCTCATAATTCCTTTTGAAATTCTATATAACAAAACTCCTGTTATCCAAGCTAACCCTATAGTAACAACCGAATTTATAAACATATTTTCTGCCATTCCCATTGTTCTTACTGGTCCTGTCATAAACATCATATGTGTAATGTAAACATAATAAGAAATGGTATCAAAGTGATTAACCAATGCGTTACCTTCTATTTTTACATTTTTAAAAATTTCATTCAAAAGCCAATAAATATGATAGGCCAATAATATTTGTGTTAAGCATACCACAATTGTATTATACAAAACAGTGCCATCCCAAAACTTTCTTGCCACAATTCTTACTGCAAATAATCCCATAATGGATAGAATCAACCACATTTTAGATCTTTGCTTATCTGTTTTGTTATTTCTATACACATATGCACTTATGTACAACAAAAGGTACATAAAAGTCCTTCCAACTTCTTCTTTTATATAAGATAATCCAACCGCTAAAACCGCAATTATAGTAAAAATTATTTTACTATGTTTCAATAACTTTTCTTTCTTTTGATACAATATTGGTGTTATCATATAACAAATCATAATCACTGTCAAGAACCATAAATGTTGAGCTCCTTGTACCCCTCCAAACACAAATTGTAAATCAAACAAGTATATCAAAATATACTTTATTTTAAAATGATGCTGAACCAAAATTTCCCATCCAAAAATAAATATCATAAAAACATATACAGGTATCATAATTTTAAAAAATCTATTTTTTAGCCATTCTTTTGGATTCTCAATTTTCTTTGTTCCATACAAATAACCTGAAATCAAAATAAAAATGAAAACACCAACATTAAAAAACTGACTTGTCATTTGAATATATCTGTTATCAAACTCTTGTACCAAATGGCATATAATAATCATAAACATAGCCACTATTCTAGTTATCTGTATCACAAAATCTTTTTTCATTCTATTTACCAACTGCTCCCCTCAAAAATGCTTTTGACTCTTCTCTAAATTCCTCTAACTTTTGATCTACTACTTCATAATCAATTTCTTTTTCCACCAAATCCTCTACACTTTCTTCGCCCTCTAACATTCTATCACTCAAATTCACAATCTTCAAAAGTGAATTCAATCTTGAATTTGTCGAAACTTTCGAATGTTTTTTATAGCGCCTAAACACAAAGAATTTTTTATGATTAATCAGTGAAAACACCGTTCCATGAAACGAATCTGTACAAACAAACTCCGCATTTCTAATCAAGTTTAAAAACTCACTTGGTCCAATATCAAATGGCGCTTCATCTGCAAACTTGTCACTATATTTCACATACTCATCTAAATGGTTCAAAGAAACAATTTTGTAACCTGTTTTTTCCTTTAATCGTTCCGCAAATTTTCGATATTCCACCGTTTTTCCTAAAAAATAACAAAATATGTACTTGTCCTGAATTAAGCGCTTCTGTGGCTGAATTGCCATCCATTCTTCTTGATTAAATAATAACGTCGGATCACAAACCAATTTCGCATCTCTTCCTGTCAGTTCCTTTACCAACTTTACACCCGCATCTTCTCGTACCGACAAATGCTCAATTCGTTTTAAAAAAGTTTGATATTGCATCTTGTATTTTTCTGGAACTTGAGACACGCCAAAACTTGTTGCAAACGAAATTTTATTGACATTTTGAGGAACAAAATTCAGTGTATAATAATCTGCCACAATATTAACTGGAAGCCACAATTGGTCGCTTCCCACCAACACATCTGTATAATTTCCTTCTGCACACACATCAGCCATCTTTTCATAGGCTTTTGACAAATGAAAATTTTTCTCAAATTCCTCAAATTTCTGATCTCTCATTTTAATATTTTGACCCAATTGACCATTTGCAAATTTGCAATACAATTTCAGCTTTACCATTCCCATTTTTGCTTTGATAAAAGAAAAATTAAAAAGTTGGCTCATATAATACTTTTTCTTACCTTTTGAAATTTCTTGATTTAATTTCTGCAAATTAATCGTCTCATTGGGAATACCGAAAATCCTCTAAAATCTTTTGTGTAGCATATGCTTGTAGCATACTTCCATAATTATGTTTAAAATAACAAGATACAATTCCTACTTTTTTATCCATAACTTTTTTCTCCTTGCTCTTCTTTTTCTAAATCATGTCTTTCCAAATCCGTTCTTGACTTTTTAAATTTGTACATATCTGCCAATATAAATAACACTGGCGCAATGGCTGCTTCATGACGAACCCATGAACCAAAATCTGGTTCAAATGTCGCAGAGCCACATAAAAATCCTAAATATACATATAATGCCACATTTTTTGATTTATGATTTCTTTTAATATTTTTCAGTGCCATTACAACATAAAAAGTAATCATTACTTGATATGCAACATATGGCCAGTACTTTGGACCAAACATCATAAGTTCGATTGGTACCATCATACGAACCAGCATTATTAAATAATCTAATGTAAATAGTGGCAAATTTGAAGCATTATTTGTAATTAAATTACTAATATCTGTTCTGGCTTGCGTTTCTCTGGTTCTTACCCTAACCAGATCAGCATATTCTTGTGGCATTGCCACTTTAGCTATTGAAAGCAGCAAAAAATATCCAACACCAAATGCTACTATAACCATTAAAATATCCCAAATATTTAATTTATCTTTCATTAAAATAAACGTTTTACAAATCCAAGATACTCCCAACATAAACATGGCAATTAATATATAATAATCTCGATAAGAAACAGAAGCCCAATATAAAATTCCAAAAGACAAAACATATTTAAAATCATCTCTCAAAGATTTACTTGTAATCACAACATAAATCAACACAAAATATAACATTTGCACAGGTTCTTTTGCTAAATTAAAATCAAATATATTCAAAACCAATACTGAAAGAATTAAAAATATAGCTTGCATGATATCTAGCTTCTTTCTCAACATGAATATAATAATCAATAGCATGATATTCCATAATATTGTAATATACACTTCAAACTCTATTGGAGTTGTTAAATCAAAAAAGTTAATATTGGAAAACAATTTAGCAGATTTTGAATTGGCTGCAAGTTCTTCTTCACTTACTTCCTCATCATATATAATTGAATTCTCGTCATTAATCATTGCAATCATTCCATTACCAACACTCATATCTACTAAAACTTCTTTCATAATGGTATGTCTTACAATTTTTGCTCCTGCTATTAAGAATATCATTGCCGCTATAATGACTGTTGTTTTCACATAAAAATCTTGTTTTATCCTCATCTGTATATCCTTTCTTAACTCTTCGGTCTCTTACAATAATAGCGGACTACTTCAATTTTTAAGTCCGCTAAATTGTCATTTTATTCTACTTTGCTTTTTTATTATAGTAAGTATTGTAATATTTTTTATTAGCGTCAGGTATTTTATTAATTACTGTTCCAATAACTTCTCCACCGATTTCTTGAATATTATTTTTAATTTTATTTAACTCATTAATTTCTGTATTTCCATGTTTTAACACAATAATATTCGTATCCACAATTCTTGAAATAATAAATCCATCTGCTACCACAGAAACTGGTGGTGTATCTATAATAATCATATCAAATTCTTCTTTTAACTCTTCCAAAGACTCCTGTAATTTATCTGTTGATAACAATTCAGAAGATTCCAATCTTTCACTACCTGATGCAATCATATATAGATTCTCAATTCCTGTTTCGTTAACATATTCAAATACATTTGGTTCTTTTTCGTTTTCTGTCTGAATCATTTCATCTTTTCTGTCAATAACTTCTGCCTTTTCTACTTTTTCTATTTGTTTTGTCTCTTTTGAAACTGCCTTTTTATTTGTTTTCTTATTCGTGTCTTCTTTCTTTTCTGTTTTCTTATTATCTATTTTTTCAGCTGTTCTCTTTCCTTTCGTTGATTTCTTTTCCTCCACTTTTTTAGCTGATCTTTTTGCTTTTGTCTTCTTCTCTGATTCAATAACAACTTCTACTACTTCTTCCTCAGTTTCTTTCTTTAATGATTTAAATCTTGCTTTCCCTTCTCTACCTGTCATATAATCCATACTCTCTACATCTTTGTCTTTTTTGCCTAATTTAAATAATCCCAAACCTTTTTCTTTTTTACCTTTCAAAGCAATCATATCCATGCTACCTAGTGTAGATCTTAAAAATTCAGATAAACCAGGAATTTTTCTTACTTTAAATAACTTATGTTGTCTACCTCTTCTCATATCAGCATCAATAATCAAAGTTCTTTTTCCAGCATTTGCAAAAGCAACTGCCAAATTCGCACTTAGCCAACTTTTTCCTTCACCAGGTAAACTACTTGTGATTGCAACTGTTTGCAAATCTCCACCATCATACATATATTGCAAATTAGTTCTCAAAATCTTGATACTTTCTGCATAAGGTGATTTTGAATCTTTTAAAGTAATCAAATCTTCATTTCCACTATATCTTGGAATTGAAGCTAAAGTTGGAAGTTTTGTATACCTTTTAATCTGATCTGAATTTGTTACTGTATTATTGAAAATAAACATAATCATAATCACCGCAGCTGCTACTACAAAACCAATTCCAGCAAATATTTTAATACTTTTTGTAGAATTCATATTAACAGCAGTAGTTGATACTTTAGCTTCATCAACTGTATAAATATTATCAATTTCATAAAAATTCTTTACTTCCTCTGAAAACACTTTAATAAACTCATTTGCAATTTGCGCTGCTTGCTCACTATTTGTACTTCTAGCACTTATTTGATAAAACACTTTTGTTTTTGGAGTTAATTCAATACTTCCTTTCAAAGCACCTGGTGTCATATTTAGTCCTAAATTTTGAATAACTTTATTCACAATCAAATCACTTTTAATTAACTCTGTATACGTTTCTGACAAACTTGAAGGCATTGTCAATTCCGCACTTGTAATAGTTGCTCCTGCTTGTATATTTTCCTCATTCCTTGCACAAATTAACGTTCCTGCAGCTTCATAAACTGGTGTTGTAAAATACTCAATTTTTGCCCATCCCATAATGGCAAACACAATTACCATTATAACTATAAATATCTTTCTATCCCAAAATAATTTTAAAAATTGTTTTAATTCTAACTCTTTAATAACAATCCACTCCTTCACTATAAATTTTAAAATATTCCTGTGCCATCAATTCCACATCATGTTTTTGTTCAACTGTTTGTCTTGCTTGCACTTTTATTTTATTCAAATCAAATTCATTCTTTTCAATTTTTTGAATAATATCACAATATTCTTGCTTTGTTCTGCAAATAAATCCATTGTTTCCATGCTTGACTACATCTCGATTGCCGCATCACATCACTCACTAAGCAAATTTTTCCTAGATACATTGCTTCTAATAATGTCATGGGTAATCCTTCCCACAGAGATGGTAATATAAAAATATCATTTTGACATAACTCTTTTATTGCCTTTTTTCTGTCACACCAACCCAAAACCTTAATGTTGGGTGATATCAACACATCTTTTAAATTTCCATCACCAATCCACATAAATTCAATATCTCGAAACTTCTCTGCTATTTGATTAAACAGCTTCGGATTTTTCTGTGGACCTACTCGACCTACTGTACATATTTTCAATTTCTTGGTGTCAATTATTTTTTCTGACTCATTTAAAATAAACTGTTCGAGTTCCTTTATATCAATACCGTTATTGATATATATGGCATTTTTTGTAACCTTTAACGCTTCCTCGTACTCTCCCTTTGAACAAGCAATAGTAGTACAATTTCGTCTTCCTAATATTTTTTCAATCAGCAGATAAAATTTAATTTTTAACCCTGATTCATCTTTTTTACAAAAGGCATAACTGTGTGGCGTATAAAAAAGTTTTGCTTTCTTTGGCGATATTGCTAATCTGCCAATTGCTCCTGCTTTCGAGGAGTGCATATGTACTATGTCTGGCTTTTCTGTTTGAATTATTTTCCTGACCTCAAAAATTGCAGTTATGTCTCTTAATGGATTAATATTTCGAGTAAAATTTTGCACCTGAATTAATTTTATGTTTGAATCAAAATAATCTTGGTAATTCTTTGGCGTTTGTGCTCTAATTGAGTATGCAACTATTACATCCATTTTTTTCGACATTCGGTTTGCCAAGTCAACAATGTAGGTAAAAACTCCGCCACCGCATAGCCTCCACTAGATATAAAATTTTCTTTCTACTCATTTATTCCCCCTGTATTTTTATTCTTTCTTCCATTGTGTGTTTTTTCTCATTTAAACGACATAATTCACGAATTATATCTTATCTTAAATTCATTTTACCACTTTATAGAAAAAAAAGCAATACCTTTTTTAAAATTTTATGTAAATTCACATAAAATTTTTTCTATTATAAAAAAGTCCTTAAACTTAACTGTTTAAAGACTTTTATCATAACAAACATTTTTTATTCTAGATTAATACATTCCTCCCATGTCTGGCATAGCAGGCTGACCGCCACCACAATGACAATCTTTTTCTTTTTTCTCTGTCATAATACTTTCTGTTGTTAAAATCATAGAAGCAACACTTTCCGCATTTTGCAAAGCCGAACGAGTTACTTTGGTTGGATCCACAACACCTGCTTTTTTCATATCCACATATTCTTCTTTACTAGCATCAAATCCTACACCTGCCGCACTTGATTTTACTTTTTCTAAAATCACTGCTCCTTCTAAACCTGCATTTGTTGCAATTTGTCTGACTGGCTCTTCTAATGCTTTCAAAATAATTTTTACACCAAGTTTCTCATCATCTGATTTCACATCATTTAATAATTTTTCTACTTTTGAAATTACGTTAACATAGGCAGTTCCACCACCTGGCAAAATTCCTTCTTCCACAGCTGCTTTTGTTGCTGACAAAGCATCTTCAATACGAAGTTTCTTTTCTTTCATTTCAATTTCTGTTGCAGCTCCTACTTCAATCACAGCTACACCACCAGCAATTTTCGCCAAACGTTCTTGTAATTTTTCTTTTTCATATTCGCTCTTCTCTTCTGCTAGCTGTGCTTTGATTAATTTAACTCTTTCTGAAATAGCATTTTTGTCTCCACTTCCATCCACAATAATCGTATTTTCTTTACCAATTTTTACTTGTTTTGCTTTTCCAAGTTGAGCTAAAGTGGTATCTTTTAATTCCAAACCTAAATCAGATGTAATCACTTCTCCACCAGTTAAAATTGCTAAATCTTGCAACATATCTTTTCTTTTATCTCCAAATCCTGGAGCCTTGACTGCCACTACATTTAGCACACCTCTTAATTTGTTCAAAATTAAAGTAGATAATGCCTCTGATTCTACGTCATCTGCAACAATCACTAATTTTCCACCAGCCTGTGTCAATTCTTCTAATAATGGCAAAATTTCTTGAATGTTAGAAATTTTCTTATCTGTTAATAAAATGTATGGATTATCCATTACAGCTTCCATTTTTTCTGTGTCTGTTACCATATATGGAGAAACATAACCTTTATCAAATTGCATACCTTCTACCACATTTACTTCTGTTGAAGATGTTTTTGATTCTTCAATTGTAATCACACCATCTTTAGAAACTTTTTCCATCGCATCTGCAATTAAGTTTCCAATTTCAGTATCATTCGCAGAAATGCTTGCAACTCTTGCAATATCTTCTTTTCCATTAATTGGAGAGCTAATTTCTTTTAGTTCTTTAACAGCCACTTCTGTTGCTTTATCCATACCTCTTTTAATCGCTAAAACATCACCACCAGCAGCCACATTTTTAACACCTTCTTTTAACATAATTTGTGCTAAAACAGTTGCTGTTGTTGTTCCATCACCTGCAATATCGTTTGTTTTTGTAGAAACTTCTTTTACAAGAGAAGCTCCCATATTTTCAAATTTATCTTCTAATTCAATTTCTTTTGCAATTGTCACACCATCATTTGTAATTAAAGGTGCTCCAAAACTTTTGTCCAAAACTACATTTCTTCCTTTTGGTCCTAATGTCACTTTTACAGTATCAGCTAATTTATTGACACCATCTAATAATTTTTTTCTAGCATCTTCGCCATAAATAATTTCCTTTGCCATTTTTATTTACCTCCTTAAATTTTAATCTACAATTGCTAAAACATCGCTTTCTTTCGCAATAATATATTCTTGCCCTTCGTATTTGATTTCTGTTCCTGAATACTTACTTGTAATTACCTTATCTCCTACTTTGATACTCATTTCTATTTTTTTACCATCTTCTATTCTTCCTGGTCCAACCGCAACTACTTCTGCAATTTGTGGTTTTTCTTGTGAGCCAGATGATAATATAATTCCACTTTTTGTGGTCTCTTCTGCCTCTACCATTTTTAATAAAACTCTGTCTTCTAATGGTTTTATCATAATTTATCCCTCCTATTAAATCAAAATTAGCAGTCACTATACTCGACTGCTAATACTGTATACCCATTTTAATAAAATGTCAATAGTTTTTTTACATTTTTTTCTTAAAATGAATATTTTTTATATCTGCCCCCATAATTTTTATGCCATACTCATTTAAAATATTCCTACTTGAAACAATAATTTCTTCATTTATAAAATATTCATTTCCCTGCTTTTTTATCACTTCTGTTGCAATTTTAGAAATCCTCTCTCTCACTTGTTCTAACAATTCCTCTCTAGAATAAAAACTTCTGACTTCAATCACTTTATTAAAAAGTTTAATTGGATTTTCAATTTGAAATTCAAATTCACCTTCCCCATAAAAATTATTTCTGTGCTTTTTGGGAATATAAAATTTATTATTTACAATAGAATTTCGATTTAAAAATATCACACATAATTTGTCCTGATTTTCTTTGATTTGATAATCTAGTAAATCCTCTGGAAAACTTGTATTTGGACCTAAATGAATGGAATAAATTCCTTCCTCTTTTACAATATCATATACTTGTCCTTTTTCAAAAAGTATCGCACTCTGTGCTTCCTTTAATTTAACAACATAATGCTGATTTTCGTCAAGCAATTGTTTTTCCATTAATATATTGTTATCTAACTTAACCGCTTCTAACGTAATATATTCTTCCTCTTCTAGCTTATTTGAAAAATACATGTTCTCACTCCTTTATCACTTATGCGATATTGGCATGTTCTTTTGCTGCCTTAATCAATGCTCTAAACAATGGCGCTGGTCGATCTGGTCTTGACTTAAACTCTGGATGAAATTGTGCTGCAATAAAAAATGGATGATTTTGAACTTCCACAATTTCCACCAAACTTCCATCTGGAGAAGTTCCTGAAGCAATCAACCCTGCCCCCTCTAGTCTTTCCTTAAAATCGTTGTTATATTCAAAACGATGTCTATGGCGCTCAGAAATCATTTCTTGTCCATAAATTTCATACGCTAAAGTATCTTTTTGAAGCATGCAAGGATATGCCCCCAAACGCATTGTTCCACCTTTGCTTGTCACACCTTTTTGTGTTTCCATAATATGTATCACTGGATTTTTAGTATTAATATCAAATTCTGCTGAATTACAATCTTCTATTTTCAGTACATTTCTTGTAAATTCAACAACTGCCATTTGCATACCTAAACAAATTCCCAAAAATGGAATTCTATTTTCTCTGGCATATTGAATTGCCATTAGTTTTCCTTGAATTCCTCTGCTACCAAAACCACCTGGCACAACAATTCCATCATATTCGCCCAAAACATTTTTCACATTTTCACAAGTAATCGTTTCTGAATCAATAAAACCAATTTCCACTTTCACACCATTGGCATAGCCACCATGACGCAAACTTTCTGCTACAGACAAATATGAATCTTGCAATTGCATATATTTACCAACCAATGCTACTTTTATTATACCATTCAAGTTTTTGATATTAGCAATCATTTTTTCCCATTCTTCATTTTGTGGTTCTTGTTTATCCAAATTCAATTTCTTGCAAACCGCTTTTGCCAAACCTTGTTCTTCCAACAATAATGGCACCTCATACAAATTATCTGCTGTTAAATTAGGAATCACATTATCTGGGCGTACATTACAAAACAAAGCAATCTTTTTTCGGATATCTTCTGGAATTTCTATTTCACTTCTGCACACTAAAATGTCTGGTTTAATACCAAAAGATTGCAGATCTTTCACAGAATGCTGAGTTGGCTTTGACTTTAGCTCGTTTGAACCTGAAATATAAGGAAGCAATGTCACATGAATATAGACAACATCTTCTGGGTCAACTTCAAGCCCTACTTGGCGAATAGCCTCAATTAGAGCTAGTCCTTCTATATCACCCACTGTGCCACCAAGCTCTGTTATTACAATATCCACATCCTCTGTTTCAAAACTGTAAATATTTTCTTTAATTTCATTGGTAATATGTGGAATCACTTGCACTGTTTTTCCTAAATAATCGCCTTTTCTTTCTTTGTTTAAAACATTTTGATAAATTTTTCCTGATGTAATACTACAATTTTTTGTTAAGTTTACATCTGTAAACCTTTCATAATGTCCTAAATCCAAATCTGTTTCCGCACCATCATCTGTGACAAAAACCTCTCCATGTTCATACGGACTCATAGTTCCGTGGATCCACATTAATGTATGGGTCAAACTTTTGATTAATCACTTTATAACCTCTATTTTTCAAAAGTCTCCCCAAAGAAGATGCTGTAATTCCTTTTCCCAAACCAGACACAACTCCACCTGTAATAAAAATATACTTTGTTCCCATAAATTCCTCCTTGCTAAAATTAAAAAAACAGATTAAAAACGAGTTTTTTTTTAATCTGTTTTTGTCTCTCTTGTTATCAAACATTTATATTTTACCATTTTATCATTTAAAAATCAAGTCATTTTACAAAATTTCTAAAAAATCTATCACACCATTTTTACCACAAAGTGCTCGAAAGTTCATTTCTTCTAACTCTTCTTGTTTAATATATTTTCTGCCAAAATGCTCCTTCATAGTTGCCCACTCATCAATTGGCACTCTATAAATACGGTTATTCATAAACCCCACCAACACAAATGATATTGCTCCAAGCCTACTATAATTTAGCAAAGCCTCACGTTGAAAATCGCTCAAAGCTTGATATGTAATTCTGTCTTTTTCCGTAAATTTTGCATCAAACACAACTGTTCTACCACCTTTTATAGTTCCTTTGAAATCTGGCTGGGCTGACTTCGTAAAAACTGTTTCAAAATGCCCATTTTCAATATGTTTTAAAATTTTCATTGGTTCTGGCGTTTTTTCAATAATTGCTAATTGATTTAATTTGTAAACCTCACATATTGCTTCAATTTGTTCCTCAAAACTTTGCCCCAAACCACGATTAATTTTACCTTGTAACTGTCTTTGAACATTTTTCAATTTGCCTCCAGCTTCCCTTAAAATCAAACTTTTATATTCTTCAACCGATATTCCCATTTTTTTCTCCAACATTATTTTCTTCCTAAATTATAAACAATTTATAATTGTTCGTCAAGTTTTTCCAAAAATTAGTTTTCTCCTATTGATACGCTAAAAATAGTAATGTAATATATTTGAATGTTCAAGCAATGATTATACCATATTATGAAAATACATCAATTGTTTTCCATTTTTTTCTATCTACTGATTGTTAAATTCTCTAAAATATGATATACTAATAAGAAGAATTTTAGAAATCACCAGAAAGGAACAAAAAAATGCGTGAAATAGAATTTTTGAAAATAATTGTAAAACAAGCAATTGAAATTTCAAAAAAAGACTTTATTGTAAACCAAAAAGGAAGCGAAACAGACTTAGTTACCAATTTAGATTTAGAAATTGAAAACTTTTTAATTCAAGAAATCAAAAAGAACTATCCTGAATTTTCTATAGTAAGTGAAGAATTCAATTCCGAAAAACAAATAACACAAAACTGTTTTATTATTGACCCAATTGATGGAACAATTAATTTTGCTAATGGCTTGCCACTTTGGGGCATTCAAATTGCGTGTATCAAAAATGGAAAAACAATTGCAAGTGTAATCAGTCTGCCATGTATGAATGAATTTTATTGGGCTGATGAAACAGGTGCCTACTTAAATGATACCAAAATTTCGGTTACCAATATCTCAATCGAAAATTCCTTATATACCATTGAAGGAAAAAATAATTTATGTTACATACAAAAAATGCAACCATATTCTACTCACATGCGAAAGTTTGGAGCTGTTTGCGTATCACTTGCATTCCTTGCCTCTGGCAGAATTCATGGTAGTGTTTATAGAAATGATAAACCTTGGGATTATGCCCCTCGGACTTTTTCTTTGTCAAATGGCAGGAGCCCTAATTTGTGACAAAAGCGGATTTCACGCAGCAGCAGTAAATCAAGAATTATTAGACATTTTAGAAAAAATAAATGATTAATATAATAAAAATGAAATGTGTATTATTTAATATTATTTAGTATTACCTAGTATAGAAAATATAAGTTTGTGACCCAATTCGTAAAATTCCTAATTATGTTACCAAAATTGCCTGATTTTTAGCAAGAAAAAAAATCCCTTTACACGAATTTTAGGTTAATAGGCATCATTTTTTACTAGGTCACAAGGAGGAAATATGTTCAAATTACATTCAGATTACAAACCAACTGGCGACCAACCAAAAGCAATTGAATATTTATCAAACGGCATTCAAGAAGGCAAAAAATTCCAGACGCTTCTTGGTGTTACAGGCTCTCGGAAAAACTTTTACCATGGCAAATATTATTGAAAAAGTGCAAAAACCAACACTCGTTTTAGCTCACAATAAAACCTTAGCTGGACAACTTTATTCCGAATTCAAGGAATTTTTTCCAGAAAATCATGTCGAATATTTTGTGTCCTATTACGACTATTACCAACCAGAAGCCTACATCGCCTCATCTGACACCTACATTGAAAAGGACTCTTCTATCAACGACGAAATCGAAAAATTGCGTCATTCTGCAACCGCTTCTCTTTTTGAAAGCAAAGATGTCATTATTGTTGCCTCTGTTTCTTGCATTTATGGTTTGGGTGACCCAATCGATTACGAAAACATGATTGTTTCTCTTCGTCCCAGCATGAAAAAATCACGCAACGAAATCATGAAAAAACTAGTCAACATGCAATATGCTAGAAACGAAATGGATTTTAAGCGTGGTACCTTTCGTGCCAAAGGTGACATTTTAGAAATTTACCCAGCCAATCAAGAAGAAAGTGCCATTCGTGTCGAATTTTGGGGAGACGAAATTGAAAAAATCTCTGAAATTAATCCCTTAACAGGAAAACCAATTGCCATACGTGAGCACGTTCTCATTGTTCCAAATTCGCACTATGTTACAAGTCGTGAAAAATTAGACAACGCTTTTGCTACCATTGAAACAGAACTCGAAGAACGTGTGCAATACTTCAAGCAAAATAACAAACTGATTGAAGCACAAAGAATTGAAGAACGAACCAATTTTGATATGGAAATGCTCAAAGAAACTGGATTTTGCCAAGGCATCGAAAATTACTCAAGACACATTAGTGGACGTGAATCTGGCAGCCCTCCTTACACTTTATTCGACTATTTTCCAAACGATTTTTTGTTATTTATCGACGAATCGCACGCTACTATTCCACAAGTTCGTGCTATGCATAACGGTGACCATGCCCGTAAAGAAGCACTTGTCAATTATGGTTTTAGGCTTCCTTCCGCTTTTGATAATCGTCCCCTTAAATTTGGCGAATTTGAAGAACGTATCCATCAAGTTGTATTTGTTAGTGCTACACCTGCCGATTATGAAAAAGAACATTCTAAAGAAAATGTAATCGAGCAAATTATTCGTCCAACTGGACTTTTAGATCCAAAAATAGAAGTCAAACCAACAGAAAATCAAATTGATGATTTAATTGAGCAAATTCAAACTCAACTTGAAAAAGGCGACCGCACGCTAGTCACTACATTAACAAAAAAAATGGCAGAGGATTTAACAGCCTACTTAATTAGTGCAGGACTTCGCGTCAAATACATGCACTCTGACACAAAAGCTCTTGAGCGAATGGAAATAATTCGAGATTTGCGTATTGGCGAATTTGATGTTTTAGTTGGTATCAATCTTTTGCGTGAAGGATTAGACATCCCTGAAGTTTCACTTGTTGCGATTTTAGATGCAGACAAAGAGGGTTTCCTACGTTCTGAGCGTTCACTTATTCAAACAATTGGACGTGCTGCCAGAAATACAGAAGGTCGCGTAATTATGTATGCAGACGAGTTAACAGAAAGTATGGAAAAAGCTTTAACTGAAACAAACCGACGTCGTAAAATTCAAGAAGAATATAATCACGCTCATGATATTACACCACAAACTATTCGCAAATCTGTACGTGACACCATCAAAGCAACCATTGTGGAAGATATTCAAAGTAAATACGAAATTGACGAAAATGAGAGTATGGAAGATATTATTTCAAAATTGACAGACGAAATGTTAAAATACGCCAAAAATATGGAATTTGAAAAAGCAGCTGAACTACGTGACAAAATCAAAGAATTAGAGAAATATAATTAAAAACACAAAATACGAAGAAAAAATAAATTTTTCTTCGTATTTTTGTCAACTAAAGTTAACATCTTGTCAACCAATTTTAACATTTTTATATAATAAGAAATATTTTCAATATTCCTCTGGTTTCTTAGTTTTCCAAACATTTATCTAATTCTGCCACAATTTTTTCTTTGTCCATATTTTGCCCAATAAAAACTAATTTAATCAAACGATCACCATATTTTTTATCCCAATCCTGCTTGATAATTGGATTTTGCGCAATAATCATTTTTTGTTCTTCCTCTGGAAAACTTGCTACCCATTGCCCACCTTCATAAGCTTGCACTTGTTTTCCTGATTGCTCAAAAACATAAGAAGTTTCTGGCTCATCCGCAAACCAAAACACACCTTTGCATCGAATAATACTACTTGGAAAATTAACTGCAAATTTATCAAAACTTTCTTTATGGAAAGGTGCTCTTCTAAAATACACAAAAGTCCCAATTCCGTATTCTTCTGTTTCGCCTTCCTCTTCTTCGTTATCATCTCGATTTAATTCTTCAATCCAACCTGCCGACATGGATGCTTCCTCAAAATCAAAAGCATTTGTATTTAAAATTTTGCTAGTTTCTATTTTTCCATAATTCGTTTCAATGATTTCAGCTTTTGGTTGCAACTTGCGAATAATTGCTTTGACTTTGTTTAACTCTTCTTCTGACAATTCATCTACCTTATTTAAAACAATTTTCGTACAAAACTCGATTTGTTGAATTAATAAATTTTCAATGTCTTCATCTTCAATATTCTCTTTTACTAAACTATCACCACAACCAAATTCATCTCGCAAACGCAAACTATCAACAACAGTTACCACATTGTCCAAACGACAAATTTTTGGCAAACCATAGGCTTCCGTCTGCTCTGACAACACTGTTATAGTTTGTGCAATTGGCAAAGGCTCGCACACACCACTTGCTTCAATTAAAATATAATCAAATTTTCTTGTTTTAATGATATCTACAATTTGTTGCATCAAATCCACTTTCAAGGTACAACAAATGCAACCATTTTGAAGTGGCACAAGACTAGCATCTTCCTCTTGCACAATGCCACCTTTTGCAATCAACTCGCTATCAATATTAACTTCGCCAATATCGTTTACAATAACAGCAACTTTGTAACCTTCTTGGTTGTTCAAAACATGATTTATTAAAGTTGTTTTTCCAGCTCCTAAATAACCTGTCAATAATGTAATTGGCACAATTTTATTTTCACTCATTTAATTTTCCTCCTTTTTCTTTTTCAGTACTAAATAATTCATTTTTTTTGGCAAATTTAAAATTTCTACATCTTTTACTTTTCCGCTACATTCGCCATCAATTGACCACATTGTTTCTTTTTGGCTTTCTATTTTTAACTCAGATGTTTTAAAATAATATACATTTTTATCTTGTAAATGACCTGTTGTCACTTTAATTGCTAATTTCAAAGTTTGAAAAATATGTTTTGGCTTTTTGACAAAAATAGCTTCGAATTCACCATCCGCCAAATCAATTTTTTCTTTTTTAAAAATTCCAAATCCACCAACATATTTTGAATTGCTAACACTTCCATAAATAAAATCGTCTTCTATTATATTACTTTTGGTCAAAAGTTTCAAGTGATATGCTTCATGAAAAAAAAGTTCCTTCACTCCCAAACACAAATAAGCAATTCTGCCAAATTTATTTTTCATATCTGTTTTCGTACTATAGGAAGCTTTAGAAAATACACCTATTGAAGCCACATAATTGAAAAAGAAATGATTAAATTTTCCAACATCTACTTCTGTTTCTTCATATTCTTCTATATGATTTGAAATATCTGCTGGATTATTAGAAATCCCAAGGCTTTTTGAAAAATCATTCGTAGTTCCGAGTAGCCATATAACCAACTGGCACTTTTCTTTCTAGTTCACACAAGCCTTGTGTGACTTGATTTAGCGTTCCATCTCCACCACAAACAATTAATTTATCAAAATGATTTTCATAATTTTTGATGATATAGGTCGCATTTTTTTCCAAGCTTGTATATTGCACATCCACTTCATAAGATAACTTTTGCAAATTTTCTACTACTTTTTTTATATATTTTATAATTTTACCACGACCAGCCTTGCTATTTGCTATAATCAATACTTTTTTGCTCATTTTATCGCTTCCTTTTTTTATATTCTATATTGTATCATAAAACTACAAAATAAACAAGCTAAAAAAATGAGGAATTTTTCAAAATCATCCCCATTTTTTATCCCTTATTCTTCTTCTTTTTTTGTTGACTTTTTCGTTGTCGCTTTTTTTGTTGTCTTCTTTTCTTCTTTATTCTTGTTCTCTGGCTCTGCCACTTTTGGAGCAACTTCTTTTACTTTAGCATTTTCAATGATATAATCAATTGTTTTTTCAGATTTAATACTGCTTTCAACATTTTTCTTTAATTCCTCATTAGCCATTAATTCTTCTTCTTTTCTACCATAAGCAGTTGCTAATTCCTTGATTTTTTCTTCTATTTCTTTTGTTTCTACCTTAATTTTGGCATCTTCTGACACAGCCTCAATCACTAATCTCATTTTGATTGTTTCTTTCGCTGGCTCTTCGCTCTCTTTTTTATATTCTGCTATCGTTTTACCAACCATTTGCAAATATTGCTCTAATTTGATGCCCTGATATGCCAAACGATTATCCATATCTTGTGCCATATTATCTACTTCCATTTCAATCATTCCTGATGGAATATCCACTTCTGATGCTTCACTAACTGCTTTTACAGCTGCTTCTTGCAACTCACTCTTTGAACGAGCTTCATTGGCTTCTTCTTTTTTCTTTTTCAAATCTGCCTTCAATTCTTTCAAAGTATCAAATTCGCTTACATCTTTTGCAAATTCATCATCAATTTTAGGCAATTCTTTTTCTTTTATTTCATGAACTTTTACCTTAAATACAGCATCTTTTCCAGCCAAATCTTTTGAAAAATATTCGTCTGGGAATTTTACATTAATATCTTTTTCTTCCTCTGTTTTCATGCCAACAACTTGGTCTTCAAATCCTGGAATAAAAGTATTACTTCCTAATTTTAATTCATGATTTTCAGCACTTCCGCCTTCAAACTCTTTTCCATCCACAGAACCACAAAAATCAATCACAACTGTGTCTTCTAATTTTGCTGCTCTATTCTTTACAGTTACCATTCTTGAGTTTTTATCAGCCATACGAGTTACTTCTTCTTCAACCTCTTTATCTGTTACTTCATATTTTGTTTTTTCTATTGCAATTCCTTTATATTTTCCAAGTTTTACTTCTGGCTTGGTTTGAACCAAAGCTGTAAAAATCAAATCTTTTCCTTTTTCCATCTGAGTAATATCAATTTCAGGACGGCTAACCGCTTCTATTTTTTCTTCTTTAATAGCATTTTCATATATTTCTGGCACAATTTCATTAAAAGCATCTTCGTAAAAAATTTGAGCTCCATAATATTTTTCAACCATATTCATTGGAACTTTGCCTTTTCTAAAACCTGGTATACTAAAATATTTTACATTTTTTTTGTAAACTGTTTTCATACCTTCTTCAAAAATTTTGCTATCCACTGTAAATTCTAATTTTACTTCATTTTTGTTATCTGTCTTTTCAACTTTAACACTCATTTTAATTCCTCCAAAATTTCTTTAATTTACCCATAGTTTTTTCATTATATCATAAATTTTAGAAAAATCAAGTGTTTTTGTGAATTTTCTAATCTCCCAAACTCATTCCAAGTTCTCTTGCCACTTTTATCAAATCATGGTCTAATGGAATGGTACGATTTTTACTTGAAGCAGCTCCCACTTCTGTATCTTTCCCAACTACTTCATCTAAATCAACATATCCCATTTGTCCACCTCTATACGTAACTAATACCTTAAAAATTCCTTGCATAGCAAGTTCCATTGCTTTGACACCATAACGTGTTGACAAAACTCTATCAAATGATGTTGGTGTTCCACCTCTTTGTACATAACCTAAAACCGTATTCCTTGTTGTCATACCAGTCAATTTTTCAATTTGTTCTGCTACTAGTTCACCTGCACCACCCAAACGAATATTATCCAAACCTGCACCATCATCTAGCATTCTTTTAATACTAATTTGTCCGCCTTTTGGTTTGGCACCTTCAGACACAACCACAATGCTAAAGTTCTTGCCAGCTTGTCTTCTTTTATTAATCTTTTCAACTACTTTATCAATTTCATATGGAATTTCTGGAATTAAAGCCACATCTGCACCACCTGCAATAGCTGATTCTAGTGCAATCCAACCAGCATATCTTCCCATAACTTCCAAGGTTAAAACTCGATGATGTGAATTAGCTGTTGTGTGAAGTCTATCAAGCGCTTCCATCGCAACATTTACCGCAGTATTATAACCAAATGTAGTTTCCGTAGAAGCCACATCATTATCAATCGTTTTTGGAACACCAATACAATTAACACCTTTTAAGCAAAAATCTCGACTTGATTTTTGTGTTCCATCTCCTCCCAAAGTAAAAATACATTCAAAACCTGCATTTCTCACATTTTCGACACATCTGTCAGACAAATCTTGATATTCTACGCTTCCATCTTCTTTTACTACTTTATAGTTAAATACATTGGTATTATTAGAAGTTCCAATAATCGTGCCACCTTTATCCAAAATTCCTGATGCGTTTCCATTTGGGTCAAGCCTTACATAATCATTATTTAAAAGGCCTTTATAACCTTCAATATATCCGTAACATTCAATTCCATTTGTTTCAGCTGTCTTTACAATGGCTCTTATAACAGCATTTAATCCTGGGGCATCTCCACCATTGGTAAGTATTGCAACTTTTTTCATATTTTCTCCTCCTACCATTTTATTTCTTTTTTATTATATACACTTTGGCAAAATATTACAAGTGCTTTTTTAAAAAATATCACTTTTTACAAACAAAAGCAAAAAAGCGAGCTTTCTCAAGCTCGCTCATATTTTATTGTTCTTTAGCTAAAATAACTAACCTTGCACTAGAATCATCGGTACAAGTTGAAAGCGAAATTTCCTTTGCACCTTCTGTATCTCTTGCCATATAATCTGCATCACTTGGTGTTGTTTCAAACATATCATAAATCGAATAAGTAATTGTTGTTCCTTCTTGATCTGTAATTTTCACAATATCTCCATTAGCTAACTTTTTATTATCGGAAAAAAACAATCCATTTCGATAGTTATGTCCAACAATAACTGTATTTCCTGGTTGATTTAAACCAACACCATATAAAATAGCCACAGAAGTTTCCAACGATTTTTTTGTCACTTTCTCCAAAATTGGACATTCTAATCCAGTTTTAGGAATAGATATCGTTCCCTTAATCTCGTAACCTTCCATATATTGCTTTCCATCTGAGGCTTGATCTTCTCTGTCCAAAGAAGTCATTGTATCTACTGGATTTGTATAATTTCCCCCAACTGTATTATCTTTTTCATTTTTTCGAATTGAGGTTCCAAAACTCTCTGATTGGTCTTTTAAATCCTTATTTCTTGCTTTTACAAAATAAATATCGTGAATAAAATAAGCTATGATTGCTATAATTGCTATAATAATAACAACTAAAATTCCTGTTAAAATTTTACTATATCTACTATTAAACATCTCTTTTCTCCTTTTTCATCCGTCTAATCTTCTTATTTTTATTATAACATATCTTTTTCTTTTTTGCAAATTTATTTGGACAAAAATGTTTAATTTTTTTCTGTGGTAACTCAATCTTTTACTGCAAAATCGCTTTTATCCTTCGCACGCCACTTGAAGAAGCCTCTTCTTTCTTAATTTTAAAATACCCTAATTCTTTTGTATTTTTGACATGTGGCCCACCACATAATTCTTTTGACACATCACCAATCGAATAAACAGTTACAATTTCTGGGTATTTTTCAATAAACATACATTCTGCACCTGTTTTCAAAGCCTCTTCTTTTGGCATTTCTTGCACTGTTACCTCAAGCCCTGCTGTAATCCATTCGTTTACCAAATCTTCTACTTTTTGTTTTTCTTCCTCTGTCATTTTGGCAGGATGTGCAAAATCAAATCTCATTCTCTCTGCTGTAATATTGCTTCCTTTTTGATGGACATGCTCACCTAAAATCACTTTTAAAGCTGCATTTAAAAGATGTGTTGCTGTATGATATTGAATTTCTGTTTCACCTGTTGAGCCAAGTCCACCTTTAAATTTTGCCTCACTTCCCAATCTTGACTTTTCTTGATGCTCTCTAAACAAAGCATCAAACCCTTGACTATCCACTTCTAGTCCAGCTTCAGTTGCCAATTCTCCAGTCATTTCTGGTGGAAAACCATACGTTTCATACAAATTAAAAATGGTTTTAGCATCAATTTTTGTCATATTTTCTTTTTTCAATTTTGCTACAATTTTCTCAAATTCCTTTTCACCTTTTTCAAGAGTTTTCATAAATTTATCTTTTTCTTCAATAATAACTGATTGAATTAATTGGCGGTTTTTCACAAGTTCTGGATACATCTCTTGCAATGCCTCAATGGAAACATCAATCATTTCAGGCAATTTTGCTAAATTGATTTCTAATTTATTCAAATGACGTGTCATTCTACGAAGCAACCTACGCAAAATATAACCTCTATCTACATTACTTGGACGTCCGCCATCATTAATAATCATCATACTTGAGCGCAAATGTTCAGCAACAATTCTTCTACTTTGAATCAAATCTTGGTTTTGCCATTCTTCTAATTTTTGCATCACTGGCTCAAAAAGCTCAATTTCAAAAGGCGTCTCTTTTCCTTGTAATAACATTGCCATTCTCTCTAAACCAAGCCCAGTATCAACATTTTTCTGTTGCAATTTGGTATATTTTCCATCCTTTGTTTTGCAGTATTCCATAAAAACATTGTTCCAAATTTCGACATATTTGCCACAACTACAAGAAGGATTACACTCTTCTGAACATTTTGGTTTACCTGTATCATAAAACATTTCTGTATCTGGTCCACAAGGTCCTTCTTCTCCTGCAATCCACCAATTATCGTCTTTTCCAAAAAAGTAAATTCTTTCTTCTGGAATACCTGCTCTTTTCCAACATTCAGAAGACACCTCGTCACGTGGTGCATCTTCGTCTCCAGCAAAACAAGTAACTGATAATTTTTCTGCTGGAATATTTAATTCCTTAGTTAAAAACTCATAACTCATTGTGATAGATTCTTCTTTAAAATAATCTCCCAAAGACCAATTTCCAAGCATTTCAAAATATGTCAAATGACGATTATCTCCCACTTCATCAATATCGACTGTACGAATACATTTTTGATAATCTGTAAGACGTGTTCCTGCTGGATGCTTTTCTCCCAAAAGATATGGCACAAGTGGATGCATGCCAGCTGTCGTAAATAAGACAGATGGATCGTTTTCTGGAATGACTGGAGCTGATGGAATGACACTATGTCCATGCTTTTCAAAAAATTTCAAATATTTGTTTCTAATATCAATTGCTTTCATTGCCTCTCTCCTAACATATAATTTTTTTTATTATATTATAAAACTTTACAAATTACAATATTTTTTGCAATTATTTTTTCTACTTCAACTTTTTAAATTGATAAAATTCTGGTCAAAAAAGTAAAAAAATGCAGGTAGTTGCAACTACCTGCATTTTTTATAGACCTGCTATGTTTGAATTAAATTTACTCTTTTTTTATTCTCTTTTCGATTTTATATCCTATGATCGAATTTACCAATAAAATCATTTCTAAAAAGACACCAAAAATTGATTTCACATATAAATTATACAAAATCCATAAAATGCCAACTGGAATACCACAAAGCTTATATACTTCTGTTTTCTTCTGCCAAATAGAATATGTATAAAGCATAGTAGCAAACACAGATAACAAACTGAAAAAACCTTCATATGTAAAAATCGCTGATACAACTGATATCACATACAAAACCACCAATATCACAATGTCTTTTCTGCTAATCTCATCTCGTTTTCCATTTTGTTTTTCATCTACCAAAAAAATAATATTTCGTATCATAGCTATGATACACATCGCTAATCCTGAATAAGCATTTAGCAAAACATATGCAATAGCATTAGCAACAATTGACAAAAAACTAATGATTAAAACCATTTTTCGATTTTTCATATAATAAGTAATTACCATTAATCCATACATGAATATGGTAAATACTTGTGATAAAATATACTCTGTTCCCCAATTCATAATTGAACCACCTTTCAAAAATTATTTTAATTTTAATACATATAACTTTCTTAAAAATCCATTCGATAATCTTGTTTCTTTTACAAATTTTAATCCTACTTTCTCAAGTGTCTTTTGGCTTCCTATATTATCTGGATGTGCCATTGAAATAACATAATCAAATCCCAATTCTTTAGCTAAATTTAATTCCATTGCCTGAAGTTTTGTCGTTATTCCATTTCCCCTATATTGTGGTAAAACTAAATTTCCACCTAACTCGCACACTTTATCATTTTCTAAATGAAATTCTCTCTTAAAATCAGCTAGCATATCTTGCGAAATGTATAATTGAGCCATTCCGACTAATTTATCTTGGTCATATGCCCCATACAAATATGCATAATTTTTCTCATCAAACATACTTTTCAATTCCCATTCTTCATAAGGAATAAAATATTCTTGATTTTCTAAATTACTCAATACAATATCAATCAAATTAAATAATTGTTGCTTATCTTTTTCTTCCACTTTTTTATAAATTAAATTCATTTCAAAACCTCCTTTAAATCTTGCGAATATGTTTTCAATTTCTGAAAACATTGATATGCCTTCTGTACTTCTTTTGGATTAATATTGATATAGCCTCTTTGTTTACTCTCCTCTGGCAAATCCACAATCAATGTATCTTGGTCAATTCCATCCCAACCATTTCCAACTATTTTTATCAGTTCTGGTTCCTTTTCCAAAATTTCATGATAATCCACAAACATTGTCTTAATATTGCTTTGCATATAAATTTGCAATGTTTTATTATTTTTAAACTTTTTCATTTCACTTTTTGGAAAAATAAAAATTCTTTCTATATTAACTCCGCAAATAAGCTGCTTCTAAATTTGCCACTCTAAAATTCATTTCTAGTGGTTCTTCTGTCCACTCGTCTTCTAACATTGTAGAAGCACACCATAAATGAGATTTTTTATTCAAATTTTTAAAATAAAAATCAATGGCTCGATAAAAAACTCCTGTTTCTAAATTTTCTGTTCTTCCTTCCTCATTAAATGCCAAACAACCGCCATCTGTTGTGAGCGCCATACCAGTCGTATTCTTAAAACCAGTCAACAAGCTACATACATCTTCTGCCATTTGTTCAAAATTTATTATGATTTTAGAGCCATTCAAAATATCTAAATTCAGTGCATTCATTCTAACTCCATTTTTTTCTTTTGACTTTTTAGCCAGTTTTGCTTCCAATTTTACTTTGGAATTTTGCTTATTATTCACAAATACAATACTTGATTCTACATCCATTTTGTGTACAAATTGAAGCACCAACCACTCTTTATTTCGGATAAATGTTTCATTTGATTTATCTGTATCAATAAAAATAAATCCATCATAATATTGTTCTGTTTTTCTCAACATTTTTTCTAAAGTGTCTTGATTCTCAAAATCTGTTTTCAAAATTTTGACATTTTTTAATTTTCGTATATCTATTTTAGATTTTTCTTCGCAAATTCCCTCTACAATATAACCCTCTTTTTCTAGCAATGGCAATAAACAGTAACCAATTTCTGTGTTCAGATTTGCCACCATTACTCTTCTTTGAATATCCATATAACTTGCAATTTTACTTCTTTTATCAAGTGGCTTTTTCGTTTCTTCTGGAATGCACCAAACTTTTCCATTTTTAATTGCGCCATCAATTCTATTATCTTGACATAATCGCATAATTCTTCTTTCTGAAATTCCCCATTTTTCAGACATTTCCTTAATACTTAAATAAGACATTTTATCGACTCCTTTTATTATTCGTTTTAACGAATAATGCATACAATAATTATATATTATACTATTTTACGAATAATGTCAATATCTTTTACATAATATTACAAAAAAACATCAGATTGACTGATGTTTCTTCTCATGATTATATTTCTGAATTTTTTGTAGTACATTTTTTCTCAAATGTTTTCTCATATAAATTAGTTGATAAGCAAGTGAAATTTGAAAAATCATAAAAAATGCTGATAAACCAAACATATATTTTAAGCCTTTTTCATACATCATGCCACAGAAAAAAATTCCAATTGCTTCTCCAATATATTTAACAATATACCTAAAATTTGTAAAAGAAAGTTGATGCTCGTTATCTACACTATTAATATAATAGCCATCACAAATGTTTTCATAGGCAGCTCCGATTAAAATTGACCATGTTATCGCAATCATGGTAACAAATAAATCATCTGTCACAAAAGCCAAAATATATAAGAAAAATCGAATACCAAATTTAATCGTAATCGTTATGTAATCATTTTTCGGTGTTAAATATTTAAGTGCCAATATTCCAATTAAATCACAAACTAATCCTACAACCACTAAATAGTTTGTTGCTACTCCTTCTGAAAAATGAAAATAATTGGTTAAGGTAAGCATTTTCAAGCCAAGTCCAGTTGCCATTGCAATTGAACTTACAAATATATAAACACAATATTTTTTTAAAATTTTATTTTGTGCTACATACTTTAGAATTGGTATTTTCGAAATTTCACTATCTTGTGTATTAGGATAAACTTTTATGTTGAATATCGAAAACATTGCAAATGCTAAAAACAAAATAGAAATATATAAACATATATTATAATCCACTAAAATACCAATAACTGTTTTTCCAATGAAAAATCCACCAACTAAAATTCCGACATCACGAAATAAATATTCTGTCAATTTTCTTTTACTGTAAATTGTATTATTTTTGACAAATATTGTAATGAGAGGATATACACTTGTTACAATTAAATACGAAGTTGTAATATCTATTATCACCAAAGCATTCATTAAAAATATGCTGTTTGTATGATTTAGAAAATATAATATCATTAGGTTAAAAAATTTTACAACAATTGAAAAAGACATAAATCCTTTTAATTTATCTAATGTAACTTTTTGTGACACAAATAAAATTCCCAAAACACTTGCTAATGTTCCAAGACTTGTTATTTGGCTAATTTGCAATACTGAAAATCTGTTATCTTCTAACCATAATTGCCTAAAATTTTCCCATAATCCCATTGACAAACTTAAAAATGCTAACATACATAAAATTTGATTTTCACTTTTTAATTTCTTCATCTTTTGCTCCTAATTTAAAAAATCTCCTATTATTTCAACTTTATTTTCTTCTGAATTTATCTTAAGCTTACTTCCAATTGGTATTACTGAATTAACAATCTTGTGTCCAAAATCGTTACATTTTATAATTGGAAAATCGTACTCCTTTGTATAATCTAATAAAATATCTTCCATTTGAGGAAACGGTGTTCCTCTTTTTTGCAAATCATAATTATAACCAACTATAATCCCTTTTATTTGATCAAAAATTCCAATTTGTTTTAAATGAGCAAAACGTCTTTGACATTCATTAGGAGAAGTTCTAAAACTTTCAATCGCCAAAATTTTATTCTTAAAATTTGGCAAATATTCTGTTCCAATTAAATACATCATACAACCTAAATTAGTTCCAATTAATTCTCCTTCTGCATTACCTCCTCTTATTATTTTTTTCTTGCCCATTTGAAACTTACCAATTTTTTGATTAAGCAATACATTCTTAAATTCTTGATATTTTTCATCTGCATTTTCTTCTGAAAAATCCAAGAAATTTGAGCCATGAAACGTAACAAGTCCTGTCTTATGATAAATTGCTTGTAGTAAAACCGTAATATCACTATAACCAGTAATAATTTTAGGATTTTGCTTTATAACTTCATAATCTAACAAATCAATAAATGTATTGCAAGTTTGTCCGCCTCGCAAGCACACAATTGCTTTGACTTCTGCATCATCAAACATTTCCATCATATCTTCTGCTCTTTGATGCCTCGTTCCAGCTGAACCATAAAAATCTTCAAATATATATTTTCCTCTCTTGACTTTAAAACCTTTATTAACAAAAAACTTTTCTGCTTTATAAAAATCTTCTTTTTTATTTTCCAATTCTATGCTATTTGATA
>CATLEX010000006.1 GCA_949927455.1 uncultured Clostridia bacterium | reverse complement strand
TAAAATAAAAGTATAAGCAAAAATAGGAGGAGTGTAAATGAAAAGAAGTTTGAAAGTTGTTTTTGCTATATTGATTTTAATGAGCATGATTTTTATAATGCCTAAAGAAACTTTAGCAGATTTTCATGATGATAATCCAGGAAATTTTGATTTTGAGCAATTTGATGGAAAGGCTTCAGATACATTAAATAAAGAAACAAAGAGAGCAATGCGGAACAGCGATTAATGTTATAAGAGTTGCTGGAACAGCAACAGCAATTGTTACTTTGAGTTATTTAGGCGTACGATATATGATGGCAGCACCAGAAGAAAAGGCGGATTTTAAAAAGAGTGCTTATATTTATATTGTAGGTGCAGTTTTGGTTTTTGCAGCCTCTAATATTCTAACAATTGTATACAAATTTGCAGAAAGTCTTTAGAAAAGGTGATAAATATGAAAAAAAGTTTAAAAATTTTATGGGTTGTAGTTATTTTTATGGGCATTATTTGGGGTTTACAAAATACAACTTTAGCAGATTATAAATATACAGATATATTGCAACGTGCTGATAAAAATACGAATTGGGAAGCAAATGAGGAAATTACGGATAAGACAAGAAGTATTGCTGCAAGTATTATCTATTTAGTGCAAATAGCAGGAACAGGGACTTCTGTTATTATGCTAACTTATATGGGAGCAAAGTACATGCTAGCTGCTCCAAGTGAAAAAGCAGATTTTAAGAAATCAGCAACTGGATTTATTGTAGGAGCGGTTGTATTATTTGCTGCGACAAATATTATAGTAATTATTTCTAAATTTGCTACAGACAACATTAAATAATAAAATAAAAAGGAGACAGAAATGAAGAAAAAAGCACTTAAATTTGTGTTAAGTTTGTTGCTTGTTTTGGGATTGGTTTTTTATACTACGAATATTGTGTATGCAGCCTCAGGAAAGGAACTAACACAGATATTTGATGGAACGATGATACAAGGTGGTGTAGATGTATCAAGTGGAGAGAGAATTGCGCAAGATATTATTGGAATGATTTTATCAGCAGTTAGAATTGTTGCAGTAAGTCTTTCACTAATTATATTAACTTGGTTAGGAATAAAATATATGTCTGCTGCGCCATCTGAAAAAGCGAATATAAAAGGACAATTAATAACATTTGCAATTGGTGCGATTGTAGTAGTTGCATCTACTTCAATTTTGGAATTAGTGAGAAAATTTGCTCAAAGCATAGGAAAGTAGGAAAATATGAAAAAGAAAAAATGGTTGATAATAGTTTTAGTAACAATAGTTTTGATTGGTTTGTTTTCAAGTCGTGTGTGTGCGGTAGATGAATTAATTAAAGATATGAAAGGAATTGGAACAGTAGAAGGAGCAACAGGTAGTCATGTTCGATATGTTATGAATGCAGTCATTAAATTAATTCAAATTGTTGGTTCTGGTATTGCGATTATTGTAGTTATTATTTTAGGGATAAAATATATGCTAGCAAGTCCAGGAGAAAAGGCAGATTATAAGAAAACAGCAGTTCCTATTTTGATTGGTTGTGTTTTATTATTTGCAGCTTCTAATCTGGCAGGAATTATTGCTGATGTGGGAAATGGTCTAAATTAATAAAAGGAATACATAAAGGGGATGTAAAAACTTCGCTCTTCTTTAATGAAGATAGCGTTTTTTACATCTTCTTTTTATTACATTTTGATTACAAATGCAAAAAATGCGCGAAAAATGTTGAAAAAAATATTATTTTAAAGTATAATAATATTGATATAGTATATTTAAGGAAAGTGGGTAAAAAATGAAATTTACAAAAAAAATGATAATAATAGGATTGATGGCAATTTTCTTTTTGAATTTTTGGAATGCAAATGTAGCTTTTGCTGTTAAATTAGAAGATCTTGAAACCAATGCAAAAGATTTTACAGAGATAGGAAAAAAAGAAGCAGAGAAAAGCAATTTGGGAACAGTTCTAGATAGTGTAACAACTAATTTTCAAGGCTTAGGACAAATTTTAACAATGGTTGGTGCAGGTGTCATTGTTGCTGTTATTTCCTATATGGGAATTAAATATTTGGTTTCGCCACCAGATAAACAAGCTGCGCTAAAACAACAATTGATTGGTGTTGTGGTAGCTGGTATTGTTATTTTTGGAGCTTATGGAATTTGGAGTGCCATTTTAGGAGTTGTGTCACATTTTTAAACGCCAATAACATGAAAGTTTGCTAATATTAAGAAATTAACAAAGGAGGAATTTAGGATGGGTACATATTATATACCACGTAATTATAAAGGAGAAACGAGAATTTTGTATATTTTCTCGATTAAATCTTTAATCACAACTGCAATTGGTGCAGGAATTGGAGCATTATTTTTATTTTTATTTACAGCATTGTCTTTAAAAACAGTAGGAATTGTTATTATGGCGATTTTTGCAATTATAGGTTATATTATAGGTGCTGTTAAAATTCCAACTATTGTTAGTATACCAGTTACTAAAAAAATTGGTGGTGAGTCGATTAGTGAAATTATTATTCGTTATATAAAATTTAAGAAAAATCGCAAGATTTACACATATTATGATAACAAAGCAAATACAAAGGAGGAAAAATAGATGGATATTATTATGATATTACAAATAATGATAGGTGTTATTATCTTTATCATGTTTTTATTGTTTATTGTATATTTGAATTTGATTAGACCAAAAAAGAAAAAAGAAGAAAATTCATCTACGATTATTTATTCAGAAAATGAGAAGAAGTCTAAGGCAGAGGAAAAGAAAATTGAAAATCATGGTAGATTTCAAGGTGTTTTAACACAAGAGTCTGTTTTTGATTTTATGGAATTTGACGAAATTGTAGATAACATGATTGTTCGTAAAAATAAAACACAATATGTTATGATTTTGCAGTGTAATGGTGTGAATTATGATTTGATGTCTGAACAAGAAAAAATAGCAGTTGAAGAAGGCTTTGTTCAGTTTTTAAATACCTTAAGATTTCCGATTCAGCTATATGTACAAAGTAGAACTTTGAATTTGAAAGAAATTATTTCAGATTATAAAGAAAGAGTAAATAACATTAATAGTGATATTGAAAGAATTGATGCTAAATTGATACAGGCTCAAAGAAATGGTAATCGACAAGAATTGGAGATGTTAGAGTTTGAGAAAAGAAGAAAACAAAATGTCTTAAATTATGGAATGGATATAACAGATTATGTAGAAAGATTAAATTCAAATCAGAACATTTTGCAACAAAGAACTTATGTAGTGGTTTCTTATTATATTAATGAATTGGGTGGAAATTTGGATAATTATACAAAAGATGAATTGGATAATATGTGTTTTTCAGAATTGTATACAAGATGTCAAAATGTTTCAAGCAGTTTAGCAAGTTCTCAGGTGACAAGCAGAATTTTAGATTCGGAAGAATTGGCTGAGTTATTGTATATTGCTTATAATAGAGATGAATCTGAAATTTATCAATTGGCAAAAGCTTTAGATGCGCAATATGATGCGTTGTATAGTACAAGTAAAGATGTATTACAAAAGAAACAAGAAAAGTTGGACAAAGAGATTAACATTGCAGCTATTGATTTGGCAACTGATAGTATTTTAAAAGCAGATAAACAAAAACAAATTGAAGATTTGGAAAAAGAAAGATTAAAAACACAAAGAGTGAAAGAAAAAGCAAATGAATTATTAGATGCGTATGAAGATCAATTGAATTCGAGAGTATTTGAAATTGCAAAACAAAATGTTGAAAAAGTTTCAAAACAAGAGGCAGAAAAATTGAAAGTGGCAACTACAAACGCTGCTGCTATAACAAGAAAAACAAGAGTAACACAAAAAGCAAGGACAATGTCAGAAGGCACAAAGCAAGTACCACCGATTAGACAAGAGGTAAAGGCACAAACGAATACACCACAAAGAAAAGTTGTAAAAAGACAGACAGAAGACTAAAGAAAAGGGAGGAATAAAAGATGTTTGGAAGTAAGAAAAAAGTGCAGTCAACCAATGAATTGGAAATTGAAGTAAGCAAAGAAAAAGAGCAAAAAAGTATTTTTAAGAAAGATGAAAAAACTTTGAAGCATCTAATTGCACCAGGAGGAATTGATGCGAGTTATACAAATCATATAGAAATTGCAGCTAATCGTACACGTTATGCGAGGAGTATGGTTGTAGCTGCATTACCAAGAATGTGTACTTTTCCAGAATTTTTAAGAGGTATGTATACATTTGGTGATATTAATGTGTCTGTTTTTATTAATCCAATTAGTGAAGCAGCTTCACAAACAGATTTGAACAGAACGATTAATGAATTAGAGTCAGAGAGAGTTGTAGCACAAGATAGAGGTGATATTAACAGAGAGAGAATTATTGCACAAAAAAGAGCAGAGGCTGAGGAACTAAGAGATGCGATTGCGGCAGGTTTTAACAAGTTGTTTGATAGTACCATTATTTCAACTATTTTTGCGTATAGCATGGAAGAATTAGATCGCTATACAGAATTATTATCCAATGAAATGTCGAAGAATTTGATTGATATTAAACCTGCTTGGGCGATGCAAGATGAGGCATTTCGTTCAAATATGCCATTTGTGGACAATAAATTAAATAAATCACATACATTTGACAGAAGGGCAATGTCAACTGTATTTCCATTTTTTAATTCAGATGTAGGACATGAAAATGGAATTCCGTTGGGATTTAACAAGCAAACTGGTTTGCCAATTTTATATGACAATTTTAGCTCAAAATTGACGAATTATAATATGATTATCTTTGGTAAATCAGGTGCTGGTAAATCTGTTACGATTAAAACATTGTCAGCTCGTTCGTCCATTTTAATGGGAATTGAAAGTTTGGCTTTAGATGCTGAAGGTGAGTATGGGTCTGTGGCAGAGTCTTTAGGTGGAGTTAATGTGGTAATTAGTCCGACTTCAAAGACAGTCATTAATTTATTTGACATTGAGCCAGAAACGATAAAAGACGAAATTACGGGAAAAGAAAGAACCATTGTGAGTGTGGAAAATAAAGTAGAAGATGTAACACAAGGACTTCTTACCATGGCAAGAGGAAGTACAGGAAGTTCAGAAGTAAATGAGCTTACCAAACAAATTATTTCTGAATCCGTTTTGGAAGAATATGTTGGGCGTGGCATTAATAGTACAGTTGAAAGTTTATATGAAAATACTGGTGGAAGTCGTGTAGATATGTTGCAACAAAATTATTTGGGAAAAGTCAAAAAACAAATGCCAACCATTGGTTCATGGTACCGCAGAATTTGCCGAAAAGCACAAGAAAATGAAAACCCAGATTATCGTTTTCATTATAGTTATTTGGTAAAAGTTATGAAACAATATGTGAGAGAATTGCATGGACAAATGGCATATTTTGATGGACAGTCAACCTTTGAATTATTAGATGGTGTGCCATTTATTAATTTGGATATTTCTCAGTTGGAAGAAAGATTTGCAAGACCACTTGCACAACAAATATTACTTTCTTGGGTTTGGGAAAAATATGTTAAGAAAAATAGTGAAGATAAGGCAAAAGCTGCTAAAAAGAGAGTTTTAATTGATGAGGCTTGGATGATGCTTCCGCTTCCAGAAGCAGTTGATTTTTTAAATACCATGGCAAGACGTGCTAGAAAAAGAAATGTTTCATTAGCTGTTATTTCACAAAAATTTCAAGATTTTTATGAAAAGCCAGAAGCACAAGCAATTTTGACATCTTCTGAAACAAAATTGTTTTTGGCGCAAGATAAATCAGAAATTGAATATTTGAAAGAAGTGTTCAAATTAAGTGAAGGAGAAGCAAGTTTTTTAATTACTTGTGGACGAGGTGAAGGATTGCTTAGAGTTGGTGGTGATTCAGCTATTTTGGCAATTCAACCAACTAATAAAGAATTTGAATTTGTAGAAACCAATTTGAATAATATAAAAGCGTGAGAAATTTTGTTTACAAAATTTCGCTTGTTCATATGGGATAAGAATTTAAAGATATTTCTTATCGCAAGCAAATTGCAACGGAAAAAGCAAGACAAAATAACAATTATTATTTTTTAAGAGGATATGAATGAAGAAATTAATTAGCATGCTATTAGTAGCAACACTTTTGTTTAATTTCATATTTTGTAATCAAGTGTATGCAAGTTCACAAGACGCTAGTTATACGCAAGATGACCCTAATATAAAAGGTTCTGATTTAGAACAAGGCATGAATGATGGCATTTGGGATTATGCAGGCTCAGCGGTGAAACTTGCACTCACACCATTTAGCACTTTATTTGGGACAATAGCAGGAATTTTAGCTGCTTTCTTCAACTTGTTTCCTAGTTTACTTCAATTTCTGATGAAAGTATGTGTGGGTGAAAGTTTTCTGATAGAAAAAGCAGTATTTGGTGAAATTGCTATTTTTGACGTGAATTATTTTAATACAAGTGAGCCATATCAATATACGATTGGAAATGGAACATATGAAACTACTTTTTCTTCTGATAATAATATGATTATTTCTTTGAGAAATAGTGTGGCTAAATATTATTATATTCTAAGATTAATTGCTGTTGCGATTGCTTTGCTAGTTTTAATTTATGTTGGTATCAGAATGGCAATTTCGACAATTGCTGATGATAAGGCAAAGTACAAAAAAATGCTAATTGGCTGGATAGAAAGTATTGTGATATTATTTCTATTGCAATATATTATCGTGATTATATTTGGTGTAGGAAAAATTTTTGAAGATTTAATTTATAATTTAAAATGTATTTTGCAAGCAAGTGGCGATATTTCTTTTGAGTCACAAATTTTAGCAGAAATACAAAAGTCAATGCTAGGAAAAGCAGGTTGGAATTATGTACTATATTCAGTAATGTTTTGGGTACTTGTTTATATACAAACCAAGTTTTTCTTGTTGTATTATAAAAGATTAATAACAGTCGGATTTTTGATTTTGATTGCACCACTCATTACGGTTACATATCCAATTGACAAATTAGGAGATGGAAAAGCGCAAGCGTTTTCAGTATGGCTAAATGAAATGATGATGAATGTTTTTATTCAACCAATTCATGCTATTATTTATCTTGTATTTATGTTTACAGCAGGGGAAATTGCTAAACATTCAATTTGGATAGCATTTGCATTTTTGTTAGTTTTGACCAAGATTGAAAAGATTATATTACGTTTGTTTGATTTAAGAAAAGTGACTAGTTTAAAACCAATTGATGAACAAAGAAAGGATTAGTGAAATCGTAAATGCCAAAAGAAAAGTATGTTAATCAAAATAGACAAAATGCAAAAAGTAAGATTTTGCGTATAACAATACTTTTAGCAATTTTTCTGTTGCTATTAATTGTAGTTTTGGCATTGCTTGAAAATTCACGAAAGCAACCTAAGTATAGTACAGAAATGGCGCTTAAGCAAATTTTAGAAAATCATGGTTGTACTTTTATTAAAATGAGAAATAGTACAGAAAATAATTTTGATTATGACATCAATGTAGTTTTTGCACATGATTTATATGAAGAAGAGAAAAGTCAAGAAGAATTTTATCAAGAAATTATAAATGAAGTGGCACAGTGTTTGCAATATAAAAATTTTAGATTATTAGATAAGCAAAAAGAAGAACCAATTGAAATTAAAGTTATTTGCTTAAAAGATAAGATACAAAAAATATGGATTAATGGTAGGGAGGATTATTTTATTTATATGAATTCCCAAAAAAGTTTGGGAAAATATACACAGATTAAAAATACAGATTTTATTGTTCAGTCTTCAAAACTTTTAGAATGTATCCAAAATAATTGGAATTCAAATGTGAATTTTGGTACAAGAGAAGCCATTTTTCAAAACTATTATATTTATTTTGATGAAGGAATAGAAGTAAGAAAAATTGGTGGCAAAATTTACAATATCATTTTTACAAAGAATTATACAGAATCGGTGGTAAATGGCTTTACTGTTGGAGAAAAACGTGATATAATAGAAAGAGAGTTAGGGGTTCCAACTTTTAAAAATGAAAATGAGAGTATCATTGGATATAAAAATGAAAACTTTTACATATTTTTTGAAGAAAATCAGATTTCTATTTATAGAAATATACAGGAAACTGGATTTGAAGAATTTTTTAAATTGACAAATCAGTTTTTAAATCAAGAGTATTCAGTACTTGAATTTATGAATGAGCTAACTTATGTTTGGCCAGATTATGAAGAATATCAATATGATGCAAATCGTGTATTTTTATCCTATCCGCATAAAGGAATTGATATCAAGATAAACGATGACAATGTAAATGGAATTGTTTTGTATAACAATATTGGAATAAGTAGCGAAGAAGTAAAGCAATATTTGAAAAGTACAGAATTTATTGCAAGATTGCAAATTGATAATATTTATAATGCAGAAGTAAGAAGAGTAGAGAAGTTAAAAGATTTTGAAAATAGGTGTAATGAATATAGACAAAAATTTGAGATAGAAGATATAAGGAACCGAGGAGAAATTTATCATTATTATGCGGAATTTTCAAATAATAAAATAGCATCAATGTATTTTATTTCTCAAAACCAAGCTTATCCAAATTGTGAACTAAAGGAAAGCATAAAATCATATATTTGGGGAAAAGAAGATTATTTTATATATAGCATAGAGAAAAAAGGAATTTATTATTATGATTTGAAAACTCAAACAAAAGGTACAATCATGACAGGAAATGACGCTTTTGTGATACAATCATTAGAAAATGGAATACTCACATATGACAATAAAACAATACCAATCAATGATTAGGAGGAAAAAGAATGAGAGGACTTGCAAGAATGACTTATAAATTATTAGTTACATCTATGATAGCTATTACGTTGTCTTTTTTTGTAGTGACTTCTTATTCTCATGCCAACCGTTTTCAAGATTTACTTACAAGTGACGGCTTTTATTATACAGGAACACAAGAAGGCAATTTAACAGCCAATAAAGGTATATTTGAAAATATTATTCATGCGTTATCTGAAATTGCAGGTTATTTGTTGGGCATTATGGGACTTGCTATTAGAGGTGTTGGCATTGGCTGGATAGAAATTGCAGAAATGATATTAACTTCTATTTTAAATACAGAAAATAGTTTTTTTGGTGTAGTTGGAGGGGCACTTGATAATTATTCACAAAATGTGATTAATGTTGAAACTATTATTTTCAATAAAGTAGAAACTTTAAATGCAAATATTTTCGAAGTAGTGGATATGGATACAGATAATATAGAGGAAGAGATAGATAAAGACCCAAACCTTACAGAAGAAGAAAAACAGGCAAAAAAGAAGGAAGAAAAAAAGAAAGCTTCTGAAAATGTTAAAATTGCAATGCTAATTAGAACTGCAGTTGCAAAATGGTATTATGTGTTAAGATTAATATCAATTGCTTTTATGTTAGTTTTATTAATCTTTATTGGTATTAAAATGGCAATATCAACCATTGCTTCTGAGAAAGCTGTTTATAAGCAAATGCTAGTTGATTGGGTTGTTGGAATGATTTTAGTATTTTCAATTCATTATATTATGCTTGTGATTTTTAGTATTAATGATACAGTTGTTGAAGCTTTAGAGCCATTGCTTACAGAATCAGAAAAGCAAGAAATTTTAGAAGAATATCAATATGGCTTAGAAAGTAGTATTACAACAAAAGATATGGAAACAACGTTGTATGAATCAGCAAGGACAAGAGCATATAGTTTAAATGTAATAGATGGCTTTACAGGAATGGTTATTTATGGTGTACTAGTATATTATGCTTGGCGATTTGCTATTATGTATATTATTAGGGTGTTTAATGTTATGATTCTTACTTTAGTGGCTCCAGTTATTGCAGCTTCTTATGCAATTAATAAGGTTATAACAGGAAAATCGAAAATATTTTCAGGCTGGCTTAATGAGTATGTTATGACAGTTATTATTCAAATTTTTCATGTGATTATATATGTATCCTTTGTTTCAATGGCACTTCAGTTCTCAATGGTATCATTGCCAGGTGTTATAGTTGCTTTTGTTTTATTGAATTTTATGTTAAAGGCAGATAAAATGTTAAGGTCAATGTTTAAATTGGTTGGCGGTAAAGGTAGTCTGACTAGTGATATGGAAAACATTGGATTTAAGGAAATTCAAGATAAGGCGAAAGGTCTTAGCAATGCAGTTGTTGGTGGAAAACTAGGAAAAGAAGCTATGAAATTAACTTATAGAATTGCAAGTAAACCGCTTAGGTCTGCTGTGGAGGCTGGTTTTGTAGAAGTTATGAAACATAAAGCAGAGAAAAATGATGAAGCAGAACGAAAAGAACAAGAGGAAATGGGCGAGCTTGAAATGAAACAACAGGAAAGAGAAGAGGAAATTGCAAGACAGAAAAAACAATTGGAAGAAGAAGAGCAAGAGCGTAGAACATTATTACAAGAACGAGGTTGGAGTACAGTAGCAAGGGATAGAACAGGCGAGCAAATTGCAAAAGGAGAACTTCGAGATTTAGAAACAGCAATAGCAGGAAGAAAAGCAGCCATTCAAGAAGAAGAAGAAAAATTAGCAGATTTAAAAGACGAAATTGAATATAGAAAAGAATTAACTGCACTAAATAATATGCAAGGTGACTTAATGGATGATACTTTTGTTGGAAATATTAAAACATTTTTTGATCCAAAAGCATATGTTCAAAAAGATGCAAGATGGCATATGAAAGCTAAAAGAGATAAAAATGGAGATATTGTGAAAGACCGAAATGGTAAAAGAATTCATTACTATGTAGATGGAAAATATCGTCGTAGGAAAACAGTAAGGCAAGGAGGCATAAAAGGACTATCTTTACGTAAAAAACAATATTCTGTTGGAAAACAGTTCATGGAAAATTTGAAATGGACAAAGATATTAGGAATATCAAGTGCAAGTGAAAAAGAATTAAAAAAGGAATTTAAATTTTGGAAAAATTCTATTTTAGGTGTTTTTGCTTCTGTTGCAGGTTGGCCAACTTTTGTAATGAACCCTACAGTAGGTTTAGCGTTGCTTGGAAATGCTGCAACTTCTAAATTAGACTTTGCAACTCGAGTAAGAAAAGTGAAAAATAGACCAAGTTATAAAAAAGATAAAAATTATGTTTTTAACGCTTTTTCGTCAGGTGCTCAGCGTACAATGCAACTTGAACTTGGAAGAGAAATTTGGGAAGCTGGTAGTAAAATAACGAAAAAGAATGGAAGAAGACATCCAGATTTAGCAGATAGAATTATTCATAATAAACCAATCCGCTTGAAAGGTCATATTCATAGAAAATTTAGTAGATACATGAATAGACCATCAGGGATTAGTGCAATTGAACAAGAAAAATTGTTGGAAATTTCACAAAAAGAATTTCGAAAGAAATTTAAAAATACTTTGCAACAATTAAATCAAAGAGAAGCCGAGCTGCTTGCTGATGAATATAGAGAAAAGTTTGAAGCAGAAGAAAAAGAGCAAAGAGCTGATGTCCAGAAAAAATCAATAAGAGAATTGTCATTTGCTGATAAAATGAATGATGATAATGTTGTTCAAGTAGGAAATAAATTATTTGAAGTTGATTTTAAAGATGATTTAGAAGTAAAACAGGACGAATTTTTAGAAAAAATTGAAAAGATAGAAGATAGTACAGGTATTTCAAGAAAAGACAAGATTGAAAGAATGAGAGTTCAAATCAGGCAAAAGAAAGATGATTTAATTCAAAATCAAATTACGAAATATTTTTCTGACAGAGGTATAGTTGATATTACTAATACTAGTATGTCTGATAAAGATGTTGTACAAATTAAAGATAATTTAATTGCTGTATTGGAAGCAAAAGGAATTATCAAAAGGGGAGAGATAAAGGCTGAAGATAATTTGATTAGCAGTCGAAATATTCAAAATGTTTATCAAAAAATGACAGAGAATGCACAACAGACAAATGAAATGCTAGAGAAAAGAGTAGCAGTAAATGGCTGCTTAGAATATATGCAAAGAAATGGAATACAAGATGCAAGTAAATTGCAAACAGATGAAGCAAAATTAGGAATTTATGATGTGATTAAAGAGAAAATGTTGTCAGAGGCTTCGAAAAAGTCTGCTGAGGTAATTAGAAAAATTTCTGGTCAAGATAAGAAAAAAGACGAAATTGAACTATCTGATAGGATGAAACGAGCAGTAACAGATGGGACAGATAGTGTAGAAGAAGTAAATGTAACAGGACGAAATCAAGATAAGAAAAAATTAGAGGATAGAGAAATAAATCGAAGAACTAATCGAACTAAAGCAAAAGTTGAAGAAGCAGTTTGTGCAGATACAACTGCAAATTTAGAAAATAAGAAACAACTGGAATTAGCATTTTTGATTTCCAAAATAGGAAGTACAAATGTTGAAGCAGAACGATTGGGAAAAAAAGCAAAAAGTGTAACAAACGAAGACAGAATTAGAATAGAAAATTATCAAGAAACGAATCGAGATGGAGCGTTAGTATTTGATCGTCAAAGAGATGGAAGCAGAAGATGGAATCCGAAAAAAGATGGTAGTCAAAAAGTAGTTGATCAATTGAAAATGGATGCTTTAGGAAAAATTTTGTATGCTCAGGAAAATCTAATTGATGTAATCAATAGTGGATAAGAACAGAAAGAATGGTGGTGTAGATATGAAAATAAATAAAAGAGTGAAAAAAAATTTAATATTTGTTATTTCTTTGATATTTGTACTAACAAATTGTTTTTTCATTGTTTTTAGTAGTAGCACATTGGCAACAACGCCATCTGCTGTGAGTGGAAGTGCTATTTCTGTGGATGAAGAGAATTCTAAAAAAGGTGGTATTATTTCTGAAGTTACAAAAGATGATAAAGAAATGGGAATTTTCGAGAAAGGGTTAACAGGTTTGGTTGCAGTAGTAATGTTTATTCCCAATATGCTTTTGCTATTAATAGGTAAAATTCTAAAAATATTAATGAATGCTTGCGCTAGCTTTGGAATGTGGAAAATTAGTAATGTTACAATTGAACATATTTTGTTTGCAGGTTATAAAGATCCAGATGGTTCCTTTGGTGGAATTGATTTTATGGATGTCAACTTTTTCAACATAGAAGGAGATGGAACCATTGCTGTTTTTAGAACTGCAGTTGCAAAATGGTACTATATTATGCGATTAATTTCAGCAGCTATTTTATTAGTAATTTTAATTTATGTTGGAATTCGAATGGCATTATCAACTATTGCTTCTGAACAAGCAAAGTATAAACAAATGTTAACAGATTGGGCAACTAGTTTAGCATTGTTATTTATGTTACATTATATTATGATATTTGTGATTTCCATTAATACTACTTTGGTTACGGCATTAGGAGGTTTATTAAAATCAACTTTAGTAGGAGGAACACAGACAATAGGAGAATATTTAGATACTCAATTATTTAAAGATATTTGGTCAAATGGTATTGCAGGGTTCTTTGCTGCTTTTATGTATTGCTTTATGCAAGGGCAAGCCTTTACTTATTTAATGTTTTATTTAAAACGTATGATTACAATTGGTTTTTTAATTATCGTTGCACCACTAATTACAATTACTTATTCAATTGACAAAATGGGAGATGGAAAAGCACAAGCTTTAAATGTATGGTTAAAAGAATTTACCTATAATATTTTAATTCAGCCATTTCATTGTGTAATATATTTAGCATTTTTTGGGGCAATATCACAAATTATACAAGGAACGTCTTGGGGATTTAAAGCAATTGGAGTTTATGTTTTAGCTTTTGCTGTATTAAAATTTATGAAAACGGCAGAAGAACTTTTAAGAAAGATATTCCATTTTGAAGCTCAATCAATGCCAGCAATGTCTGCACCAGCAAGAGATTTTATGAATGCGACCAACAAATTTGCATCAATGGGTAGAGGAGTTGTTCAAAGTGCATCATATTTTAAAAATGCAGGAGGTTTTAGAGCTTTAACAGGTGGAGTAAGAGATTTAGCTGCTAAAAGAGATGTGAAAAAAGAAAAAATGGAAAATATGACCAAAGAAGAATTTAAAGCATATAAGAAAACAGAACAATATCAACAAGATGTTACAAATAAGAAAGTAGAAAGAACAGAAAATAAAAACAAAAAAGTTGCAGATAGACAAAAAGAAAAATATGCAAGAAAAACGCATAAAGCCAGAGAAAGATATGATGCTGTTCATGGAGATGGTGCGTATGATGTAATGATTGAAAATGAAACAAAGAAAGAATATGATAAAGAACATGGTCAAGGAGAATATGAGAAATTAAAACGACAAGCAGAACATAGAAATCCAGATGGAACTTATACAGAAGAGGCAAGAAGAGCAAGAAGAGATATGAGTGAAGCAAAACAAAAAATGCGAGAAGAAAAAAATGGGCGAATTATTCATGATACTAGTGTTCCAACAAGGACAATTAAAGGAATTTCTGATGCTTATAAAGGTGTTCAAAAATGGACGCAAACAGATTCTGGAAAGGCAATGATAGCAGGATTGAAAGACACTTTATCAGTTACTTCAACAATGGCAGGTATTGCATTTGGTTATGGTGCTTCTGGAGATTTAGCAACAGGATATTCTGTGGGGAATTTGATAGGTGGTCAAGGTATTGTTGGTGGAATTTTGGAAAGAGTTTCAGATACTAGTTCACAAGAAACAGCAGCACTAATTAGCAAAATGGCAGTGTTAGAGGGGTGGAGCCAAGAGGAGGCTAGAAATAAAACAGTTGCTTTATTGGCACAATCTGTGGGTGAAAGTAATGCAGGTTTATATAAAGAATTGGTAAAAGAACAAAGAGATTTAGTAAGTAAATTAACAAAAGACTTTTTTCATGATGATCAAAAAGCTGCTGCTGAATTTGTTTACAAAGCTCAAATACAAGCAATTGATAAAGATCAAACTCTAGATTTGAATGGAATTATGAGTATGTTAAATTTATCGAGTGCTGTTACTGATGAGGATAAACAAGGAGCAATTGAAGCTTCAAGGAAGTTTTTGAATACTTATATGAAATCTCAACTAGCTACACAGACTTCTTCTGCAAGAGATACAAACAATTATGATGTAGATACATATGGTAGAATTGTAGTGAAAAAAGTAGATGTTAATTATTATCAAACAGATAATTATGATATTACTCAACAAGTACCAAATCCTCCTACACCACCAACTCCACCAACACCTCCTAATCCCTAATTAAAGTAAGGAGATATAAAATGCAGAAAAATAAAATTCAATTTTCAAAGAAAGAAAAGTTGTTATATTTAATCATATTGCTTCTTATATTTGCAGTTTTATTATCTACCATTTTAAATTTGAAAATGGCTAAAAATGAAATGATAGGAACTCAAGAAGAAATGACAATAGAGGAATTAGAAGAAGATACTAACCAAAAAATAATTGAAGCATTACAGGGAATGGAAGAAAGAGAGAGAATGGAATATTATTTTGGAATATTTTTACAATACATAGAAGAGGAAAAATATGAAAAGGCATATAGTTTGCTTTATGAGGATTTTAAAAAAACTTATTTTCCTACACTAGAGGATTTTGAAAAATATATACCAACTGTATTTTCAGAAATGTCTGATATAAAACATGAGAATATTGAAAGAAATGAAAATATGTATATTTTGTGGATATCTATTATAGATGCTATCAATGGTAAGCCTAGTGAGAAAAAAGAAATGAACATTGTAATTCAAGAAAACGATTATTATGATTTTGTTTTGTCATTTAGTGTGATTTAAATAAATTTTTAAGGAGAAGATATGTTTACTGAATTTAGGCTTAAAATTTTGCATTTTTTAAAGAAAAATGCGAAAGTGATTTTTATTGTTGTGTGTGTTTGGGCTGGAATATTTTTTGTTAATTTGCTTTTGAAAAATTATAAGCCAAAAATGGATTTGCAAACAACTTATGAACCACATACTTCAGTTATGGATGAGAAGAGTTCTGTACCTCAAAAAATAAGTAATGATGTAGAAGAAATGTTAGACAAGTATGTGAATTATTTATTGGAAGGTAATGTGGAGCAAGCGTTTGAGATGCTATCAGATAGTTGCAAACAGTATAGTTTTGAAAATAGTATAGATGATTTTACAAGTTATGCTTTAAATAAGGTTGGGACAGCAAAACGTTATGTAATTCAAAATTATTCTAATGAAGGCAATACCTATATTTATCAAATTAAGTATATGGAGGATTTTTTAGCAACAGGGCTTACCAATACAACTTATTCTTTTACAGAAGAAAAAATTGTTTTTAAGAAACAAAAAAATGGAACACTTGAAATGGCAGTAGGAAGTTTTATTGATTATGAGGAAATTCACAATGTATCAGAAAATGAATATTTGAAGGTTGATTTGCAAGCAGTTCAAAAATATTATAGTTATGAAACATATATTTTGAAGATAACCAATCGTTCAGATTATACAATTGTTATTTCAGATTTGCAAGAGGAAAACGAAATATTTTTAACATTGGCATCTAATGATACAAGAGATGCAGTCAATAGTGTGAGTTTAGTATTAGAGCCAAAGGAGAGTATTACAAAGCAATTGCAGTTTCAAAAGTTTTATGATAATCATAATGAAGCAACTAGTTTGACATTTGGTGCTGTAAGAGTAATGGAACAATATTCTGGTACAAAAGATGTAGCAGAAGAAATAATTCAATCAGAAATACAAAATGCAATTGCAAAATTTAGTGTGAATTTACCGATAAATCAAAATCATTAATTTGTGCAAAAGGAGGTGAAACCTATGGACGAGAATGAAGAAGAGATGGAAAATCAAGAACAAAATACTGGTGGTGGTATGAGAAGACCATTATCTAATGTAGCAAATGATTTACAAAATATTGCAGATAAAGCAAATGGACTAAGTAACAAAATGACAAGTAAAGCTGGAAAAATGAGGGAAAAGGCAGGAGCAAAAAGACAACTTGCTAATTCAACAGGTGGTGTTAGAGGACAACAGTTAACACGAAATGCTCAAAAACTTGAAAAGAGAGCTGCAAAATTAGAAGAGAAAACCAAGAAAGTTCAAAAGATAGCCAAAAAAGCAGAAAATTTCTCAAAACTTGCTATGAAATTAGGAAAAATTATAGCATTACTTGGTTTTTGGATTTTGATGATTATGATTATTATTGGTTTGCTGACTTTTATTCTAACAGGTTGGGGAATGTTACTAAGTGGTTTCAAACAAATTGCACAAAACTTTTTTGATACTTGTAAATCCATAATATCTGGTGGAGAAACAGTAGTACATGATGGTGATATTGTCACAGCGCTGAACAATATTGAGCAAATGGGATATGACTTATATGGTTATGGTTTTGTAAATGCTAAAGATGAAAGTGTAAAAGATGATAATGGTAACTATAAGTTTTTTGACCAAGATGAAGAAGGTAACCAAACATTAATAGAAAAATTAGAGGAAAAAGATGCTTATCGAAATATTACGACATATTTAATTTCAGATAATTATGCTTACTACATAAAAAACCATAATTTGAATTTTAGGTCAATGACAACCAATGCAAAACACTTTTTTGGAGGAATATTTGATGGGACAAATTGGGGTTCTGGTTTAATTAGTATTTATAAACAAAAGGGAGCAGATAATAGAGTTACTGGTATTGCAGGAGAACCATATGGTTCTATTGGAGACAAAATGATGCATGGAGCAATGACTGGAGATATTATTGCACCAATAATTGGAAGTGGAACTGGTGCGATTTTTGCGGGTTTTAAGTCCATATTTACAGATTGGGATGAGATTACAAGTTCCATAAAGGTTAGTAGAGGAAAAACATCAACATTAAATATTTCAGCAATTGGACTAGGGCATAATCAAACTTTTTCTTATAAATTAGATGGTTGGACAGGAAGATATTCAATGCCATTAGAATTTTTGCTTGCAACACATATTGCTACAATGGCGCCAGATTTAAGCTACAAGTTGGCAACTTCTTTTAACACAGATGTAGAAATTTTACTTGCTACAACAACAGGAAATACAACAAAAGGTGGAATTAGACTACAAAATGGAAATGTTGTAACTTATGATGATTTTATTAATGAAACACATACGCCATGGGACGCATTTCAAGATGGAGGATTAGATTGGGATTGGGTAGCTCAAAATAGTATTACACAAGCAGCATCTTATCGAATTATTTCAAGAAAGCCTGATTTGATAAATACAACAGAAGATTATAAATGTGAAAATACAAATGGACCTTGTAGTGCAGAAAATCCATATAGTGTAGATGTTTTGGGGCAAAATATAACATGTAATAATTGTCAGCAATATTTGCAGCAAATATATCTAGCATTAGGAGCAATGACAGAGAAGAAATTTGATACTTTTGTTCCATACATCAATTGTGTAACAGACCATTGGTTTAGAAATGTATATTTTACAGCGACAGCTTTAAATGAACATGAGAAAAATGGTGAATATATTCTTACAGATAGTAATTATGAAGAAAGAACAGGTGAAAGATGGACTTTATATGAAAAAGAAAGAGGCACTAAAAATGATGAATTATATGTATGTATACCAGACGAAAATGGAGATTATTCAGGAGAATTTTATAAAGTAAATGGAAATTATATTATTTGTAGAGAGGTTGAAGCTGGAAAAGGAGATTATTCTTTAGGAGAAGAAGGGGAAGCAACATATATCAAAAAGGATAAAGGAAATTATAAATTATATCAAATTATAGATTCATCTTCGGATGATTCAACTGCAAGATATTCTGAATACTCTAATAATTCCATTGAAAAATTCAAAGTTTCTAGAAAAGCAAGAACAGCTAAAAAGGAAAGTGGTTGGACTGCTTATGATGGAAATGTAAAAGTACAAGATGGTGGTTGGAAAGAAATGGAGGTAACAGATGATACAACTGGTTCTTTGCAAAAAGTTAAAAATTTAGGATTAACGCCAGTTTATCAAGCAGTAAAAGGCACTGTTTTGCAAAGTGATGATGGTGTAAGAGGACAAACAAATGAAAAAATAAAGCAAATGTTTTTAGATGATTACTATATTTATGATGGTTCAGGCACAAGAGCTGCTTTAATTGAAGAAGCTAAGAATATGGTGAGGGCAAAAGGAGTATTAGCAGAAAAAATAGATAATCCGGATACTTTTAGAGCTTTATTTGCAAAGGAAAAGTTAATTGAAGCGGAATATAATGGAGAAAAAATAAGTGCTACAATTGAGGAAATTTCTGGTCCAGTTAATTTATTACAAAATTCATTAACTGCATTTGAGATTTTGACTAATATGCACACATTAGATAGCGAATATATTTATCATGATTTTAAGGAACTAGTGGTAGAATTAAATTATTTTGATAAAGAAGATTTAACAGAAGCAGAAGATAGAGTTATGATGTTTCCAGTAGCAGATATTTCTTCAGCAGGTTGGCCAGTAACAAGATATGATAAAAGTGAAGAATTTTATGGAACATTAGTGCATTCATCAGAAGATTATAAGGCATCAAGAGCAGAAACTTTGGAGGAGTTACAAGAATTATTAAGTCAGGAAGAAATTGAAGAAGAGGAGGAAGAAGAACCAGAAACAACAGCTCCTATTCAGCCTGAAAATCAACCACAAACTTCTGAAAATCTTTTGGTTCAAGCAGCGAAAGATATATTTGATTATGTTGCTGCTGATGGTGGATATGATTATAGTCAAGCTAATAGAGCAAGTAGTTTTGAAGCCTCAAAAACAAACAAATTTTATGATTGTTCAAGCTATGTAAGTTGGTGTTTACAGTTAGTAGGAATATTTGATGAAGGGAAGACGATTTCTTCAGATACAATAAAGTCAGCGGAACAGTTAGTGGATTATTATCATAGTGGAGCACCAAGTACATTAGAACCTGGAATGATATTAATCTATAGTGGACATGTGAATATTTATGCTGGAGATGGAATGTATTATGATGGAGGAGAGCATCATGGCATAAGATATAAAACTTATAATAAAACTATTTTAGGTTATATTTCTATTCCAAATAATAAAATGACTTATAATGGAGTAACAGGAAGCTCTAATGGAACAACTATGAATGCAGCAGAATTTACAGGATTTGAAGGTGGTGAAGCAGTGCTTGCCCCAGTGACTGGTGAAGTTGTAAAATATGGCACAGTAGAAAGAACGAATATGGAACTAGTAAAAAATGGCAAAAGTGAAGAAGAGGCAAAAGAAGAAGTTGGATTTATTAAAATTAGAGTTTTAGGAAATACAGAATGTTTGCCAGGAAAAAGAAATGGCTGTACTTATTTTAAAAAGAATGAAGCACAAAATGGTTATAATTATTTTTGGCAAGAGTATTCAGATGCTAGTATAACGAACCATGTTATATATATAGAAGGGTTTGATGTATCTAAGATTTTAGGAAATAGTCCAGACTCAGATAATAGCGTTAATGGTGGAAATATTAAGAAATTAAGTGCTTATATTCAAAGTGATGAAGGACAGGAAAGTTGCCATTACGAAACGGATTATCAAGTTCCAGTTTTATTAGATGAAAGCAAAACAAATGAATTACGAGAAAAAGAAGAGGCAAAGGAAAAAGCTGAATATACAATTACCAAAGGTGATAGAATTTACATTAAAGAAGGAGCTGTGATTGGTTATACATATAAGCAAGAGGATGCTAAAACAGTTGAGAAAACAGTCAATATAACCAAAGAACAAGCAGAGGAAGAAGCAGAAGAAAAAGTAGACAAAAAAGACAAGAATAAAAATGACAAAACGAAAACAGAAACTACTGAAAACAATGAAGAAGATGCAGAAGAAATGGTAAGTGCAACTTATAAAGTTGGAAATTACATGAGAATTATCTTTAGAGACAGAGATGACCAAGTTGTTGAAAATGTAGAAGATTATATGGAAATTGACGACGGAGCAGGACTTAATATTGGCGAATTGGATGATGAGAAGTTCTTATATTGGTTAGGTGTTAAGTTAGAAAGTGGACAATTAGAACAAAGAGACGGAAAATGGTATTCAATTGTGAAAGATATAGGAGATAGTCAAGGAAAATCAACTCATATGTTTGGTTTAACAAAATCAATTAATCAGTTTGCTAGTGAGATGGGATATACAGGCGGATTTGAAAGAGAGGCAATTCCACTAGAAGAATGTGTAGATGTTTTTTTAGCACTAGTAGAAAGAGATAAAACCTACATAAAAGGTGAATTAGGAGAAGATATTTCAGATAATTATTTACAAGCATTTGTTTGTATTAGGCATAACTATGGTAATTTAACTAATAGAGCTGATGAATATAAGCAAAATCATAGTGTTAGTGAGACGACTTGGACAACGTACAATGGAGATTTTGCTGAAGTTTTAAGAAAAAGAAGAAGAGTAGAATGGATTCTGATTACAGAAGGAAGATATTGTAATCCTTATACAAATGGAGAATTTGAGGAAATTGAGTTTCCTTCAGAAACGCCATTTACAGATTGGTGCAAAGAACATGATTTAATACATTAAAATATTTTAGGAGATAAATAATGGAAAAGAAGCGATTAAAAAAATATATTGTCATTATGATATTAGTATTGCTTGCATGTTGCATGATTTTAGTTGTGATATTAAAACAACAGAAAAATTCGGAAAAAGCAAAAAATGAAGATCAGAGCTATGAAGAATTTATTGAGCAATATGCACAGGAAACAATATCACCAAGAAATATGATTGAATTATTTTCATATAAAGGAGAGAATGACAAAGATATTTTATATAAAAATTTAAGAAAATTTACAGAATATATTTCCTATTTAAAAAAGGAAATTGTTGAAAAGGATGAAGAATGGCAAAAAAGTTATTTTGAAAAACATTATAAAGAAATAATGAATACTCTAGGTATTCAGAAACAGGACGATTTTATAGAATTTTTAGCCTATATAAAATTAAAAAATATAAATGTAGAAAATTTTAATTATGCGGAAATTGAAACAAATTCTTCAAATTTAAACAGTAAATATTTTTATTTTAATATTCACTTCTTTTATGGTGAAAATTTAGAAGATGTAGGTTTTAAAGTTTATTTTGCATTGCAACAAAGTAATCCTATATTAGTTAAGTATGAACCACTAAATTAGAATAATTTTATAGTAAAAACCAAAAACTGAGTTTAAAATCTTGAACTCAGTTTTTGTATAAAATTTTTAGATTGCTACAAACTATTAAAAAACGAAAAAAGAGGAATAACATGTTTTTAGAAGTCATATTGATGATAGTAGGTTTTGTATTTTTAATAAAAGGAGCAGATTTTGTTGTGAAAGCAGCAAGTAATATTGCTCGTAAGTTTCATTTATCCCAAATGCTAATTGGAATTGTAATTGTTGGCATTGGAACGTCTCTTCCTGAAATTATTGTAACAATTCAATCTACAATTACAGGAAATCAAGATATTATTATTGGAAATTCTATTGGAAGTTGTATTTGTAATTTGTTGTTGGTAATTGGAATTGCAAGTGTCTGTAGTCCCCTTAAAATAGAAGACAAAATTTTAAAAATACATCTTCCAGTATCTGTTTTTACTATTTTAATGCTTGCTATATTTTGCAATTTTGGCACAGAGCATTTATTTGTTAGTAGAATAGAAGCGTTATTGCTTTTAGTTTTGGCAGTCATATATATTGGTTATACAATTTATGATGGAAAAGAAGAGTTTGAAGAAGAAGTTGAACAAGAAACTTCTATTTTTGGAACGATTATTTATTTAATTTTAGGCATATTAGGGTTAAAATATGGAGCGGATTTTGTGGTAAATGGGGCAATTCGTATTGCAGAATTTTTTGGCGTAAGTGAAAGTATTATTAGTATGACTGTTGTAGCACTAGGAACATCTTTACCAGAAATCGTTACTTGCATTATTGCGACCATAGAAAAAAAGAGTGATTTGGCAATCGGAAATGTGATTGGATCCAATATTTTTAACATCTGCCTTTTACCTGGAATTGGTGCTCTCATTCAGCCAATTCACTATGATACAAGTTTTAATCGTTCTTTAATATTTTTATTGATTATTACAACCTATTTATTAGTTTTTGATTTATTTAAAAATCGAAGGGAAATCAGCAGAAATCATGGAGTTGTGTTTATTTTAGTATTTTTGTTGTATGTGAGTTGTTTATTTTAGGGAGGAAATATGCGTCCAACGGTTATGCAAGTAAATTTGCAGAATTTTAAAGATAATATAAAAGAAATTAAATCTAAGTTGCACAGTAATTGTAACATGATGCCAGTCATAAAAGCCAATGCTTATGGAACCTATATTAATACCAAAATTGATGTTGTGAATGAATTTGATATTGTAGCTGTGGCAGTTGTCTGCGAGGGAGCAGAACTTCGAAAAATTGGTTATCAAAAAGAAATTTTTGTACTGAATCAGCCATCTATTTTTGAAATCGATGAAATACTGGAAAATGATTTAACAATTGGAGTTTGTACAAAAGAACTTGTTAAGGAATTAGGAAACCGAAAAAAATCAGTCAAAGTTCATATTGAAATTGATTCAGGTATGGGAAGAACAGGAATTCAGCTCAGTGAAGTTGCAAATTTTATTGATTTTGTGAAAATGTTTGAAAATATTGAAATTGACGGAATTTATACTCATTTATCTTCAGCAGACAATGATATAGAGTACACAAAAAAGCAGATAGAAATTTTTGAGCAAACAGTCGAAATGGCAAAAGAAAGAATACCAGATTTGAAATATATTCATTGTAGCGCTTCTAATGGAATTGTAAATTTTAAGGAAACAAAGTGCAATTTAGTGCGTCCGGGAATGATTATGTATGGTTATTCTTCAGGAGAAGGAATTGCGGATAAGATAAAGCTAAAACCAGTTTGCCAATTAAAATCCCAAATTACGTTTTTGAAAACGGTTCCAAAAGGCACAAGTATAGGTTATTCTAGAAGTTTTATCACAAAAAAAGAAACCAAAGTAGCAACGATTCCAATAGGTTATGCAGATGGACTAAGGCGAGAGATGTCAAATGGTGGCTTAGTTTGGATTAATGGGCAGAAAGTACAGATTATTGGAAAAGTTTGTATGGATAGTTTTATGGCAGATGTAACAGAGCTTGCTAATGTAGAAGTTGGAGATGATGTTTGGATTTGGGATAATGAAAATATTACTTTGGAGGATGTAGCTGAGCAATGTAATACCATAAATTATGAAATAATGAGTACGATTTCAAATAGAGTGCCAAGAGAATTTACTGAAAAATAGAGTTCAGGTAAGAATGAACTCTATTTTTTCGTTAACATATATAAATTAAAAGGGGGTTTACAAATGCGTTAAATAAAAATTTGTAAACTTTTATTTAACTTGAATTTATTTTAATATAGAAATATTAAAATAACCTTAAAAAATTATTAAAATATATATAAATATTTTTTAAAACAATGATGCTTATATATTTTTAGAATGGTTTCCACAAGTCACTTCAAAATAATAAACATTGTTGTTTTACTTGTCAAAAAGTTTTTTTCGTGGTATAATAAAAAAATTAAGGGAGGAATAAAAATGAAAAATAGAGGATTTGAAATAGCAAAAGGATTTGAAAATGCAGAAATTAATTTACCAGTTAGAAAAACAAAATTTTCAGCAGGATATGATATAGAAGCTGCAGAAGATTGTGTTATTCCAGCATTTGAACTAGGACAAAAACCAACTTTGATAAAAACAGGATTAAAAGCATATATGCAAGATGATGAGGTATTATTATTGTATAATAGAAGTTCTAACCCAAGTAAAAAGGGATTAGTTATGGCAAATAGCGTTGGTGTAATTGACAAAGATTATTATGAAAATCCGGATAATGATGGGCATTTTATGTTTTCATTTTTTAATATGAAATCAGAACCAATTGAAATCAAAAAAGGTGATGCGATTGGACAAGCTATTTTTCAAAAATATTTTGTAACAGACGACGATAGCGCCGAAGGTGAGAGAACGGGCGGTTTCGGTTCAACAAGTAAATAAAAAATGGATAAATTAGGAAAAAAGTTTTGACTTTTGGTAAAATTTGTGGTATAATAAAAAGGTAGTAATGATAAATTACTTGGAAGGAGTGACGATGTTAATGTTTAAAGTAGGGGACAAAATTGTGTATCCAATGCATGGTGCACGGAGTAATTGAAACAATAGAGGAAAGAGCTGTTTTGGACGAAAAACAAGCTTATTATATAATTAAGATGCCAGGCGAAGTAAAAGTGATGGTACCTACTGCAAAAGCGGAAGAAATCGGTGTGAGAAACATTATAGACAAAGAAACAGCCGGAAAAGTAATTAGTGTTTTAGAACAAGATTGTACTGAAATGTCAATGAAGTGGAATAAGAGATATCGAGATAATGTTGAAAAAATGAAATCAGGGAATGTTTTTGAAATTGCAGATATTGTAAGAAATTTAAGTTTCAAACAAAAAGATAAAGGCTTATCAACAACAGAAAAGAAAATGCTTTTGAATGCGAAACAAATTTTGGTAAGCGAGCTTATGCTTGTGGAAAGTAAGCAAAAAGACGAAATCGAAACATTGATTGATGACAAAATTAGTATTTCCTATGAAGCACATACTATAACAGGAGATACAGGAGCAGATGACACAGATGATACAACAGGAGTTGTAAAAACGTTTATTCAAACATAGAAAATGCCCTAGAAAAAATCTAGGGTTTCTTTTTTACAATATTTTTTAAAATTATGTTGACTTTTCTAGCGAATAAAGAAGGATTTGGAAAAATTTCGTCGAATAATATATAGGAAAGGTTTTAAAAATGGTACAATATAATGATGATTTGAAACAGGAGATAAGAAATGCAAATGATATAGTAGATGTTATATCACAATATGTTATACTAAAAAGAAGTGGTAGAAATTTCATGGGGCTGTGCCCATTTCATAAAGAAAAATCACCTTCTTTTTCTGTTTCGGCTGATAAGCAATATTATCATTGTTTTGGATGTGGCAAAGGTGGAGATGTTTTTGCTTTTATTATGGAAATGGAGAAATTGTCATTTAAAGAATCGCTTGAGTTTTTGGCAGAAAGAGGGCATGTTCGTTTGCCAGAAACGAATAACGACGAGTTTAATAAAAAACAATATTTAATGGACAGAATGACGAAAATAAACCTTGAAACAACGAATTTTTTTCACGAAAGGCTGTATACACCAGTTGCAAAAATTGCTCAAGATTATGTAAAACAAAGAAAATTGGATAATCATACATTAAAAGCGTTTAAAATTGGATATTCTGGGGAATATAATGAATTGTATACGTTTTTAAAAGAAAAAGGGTTTAAGGATCATGAGATTTTGGCAACTGGATTGGTAAATCAAAATGAAAAGGGTGAATTTATTGATCGCTTTAGAAGACGTTTAATGTTTCCTATTATTTCAGCGACAGGAAAGCCAGTAGCTTTTGGTGGTAGAAGATTAAATGATACAGATAAAGGAAAATACATAAATTCTAATGAAAATTTAGTATACTCAAAAAAAAGACATTTATTTGCTTTAAATCTTGCAAAACAATCAGAAGACAAACGAATTATTTTAGTAGAAGGTTATATGGATGCAATTTCGCTTTATCAAAGAGGTATTGATAATGTGGTTGCGTCTTTGCGGAACAGCATTAACAGAAGAACAGGCGATGCTACTTCGAAAGTATAGTAATCAAGTAATTTTTGCTTATGATTCAGATGGAGCAGGTCAAACAGCGATTAAAAGAGGAATAGAAGTTTTGGAAAAACAAAATTGTGATGCTAGAGTTTTGCAAATGGAGGGCGCAAAAGATCCAGATGAATATATCATTAAATATGGTAGTGGAAGATTTAAGTTGTTGATTGACAATGCGATTTCTTTGGTGGAGTTCAAAATAAAAACAATTAAAGATGACTATAATTTAGAAAATGCGAAAGATAAAATAGCATTTTTGAAAAAAATAACTGCGATTTTAGCGAAAGTTGAAAATACAATTGAGCGAGAAATTTATATTGATAAAATTTCTGAGCAATATGATATTTCAAAACAGGCACTTTATGCAGAAATTAATAAGGAATTATATAAAAGTGAGCCAGAGAAAATACTGACAAAACCAGCACCACAAGCAAAGAAAAGTGAAGCCATTGGATTGGATGAAAAGATTATAAAAAGAGAAAATATGATTTTATATTTGCTGATTAATTATGCGAAGGAAACCAAAGAAGTGATAAAATCAAATATTGGTATAGAAGATTTGAAAATTGCAGAAAATAAAACTATATTTGACAAAATTATGTCGCAAGATGTCGAAGAAAGCGAAAAAATTATACAAGTAATTGCAAATATAGAAGATGGAAATTTGCAAGAACATATTAGCGAAATTATGGTAGCTGATTATGGTATAACTTCTGTACAAAAATGCTTAGAAGATATTATAATACCATATAGTAGAGATAGATTACAAAATAGAAAATTACAAATTATAGAGGAAATGAAGCATCCAAATTTGTCAATAGAAGAGAAAGATGCTCTTGAACTTGAGTTAAATGATACGATTTTAAAATTGGCTAGAATAAAATAGAAGGGGGATAATATGAAAAAAGAGGATAAAGATGAAGCAAAAAAAGTAAATACAAAAACAGAAAATAAAAAGAAAGATACCAAAAAGACAAATCAAAAAGAAACTGCAAAAGTAGAAAAAAAAGATAAAAAGAGTGTGGAAGAAAATAATACTCAAAAGCCAAGTCAGAAAAAGTCCCCAAAAAAAGTAGAGAAAATAAAGGAAAATTTAAAATTAGAGGAAAATCTTGAAACCAAAAAAATAGAAGAAAATAAACCAGAAAGCAAAGAAAAGGAAAAAGTTTTAAACATATTAAATAAAGCAAAAGAAACAGGGAAAATTACGTATGGAGAATTGGCAAATGAACTTGGCGAAGTAAACCCAGAAGAACTTGACAAAGTATTTGAAGCTTTCGAAGAAATGGGAGTTAATATTGCAAAAGATGATGACTTATTAGAACCAGATGAAGATGATTTAAGAGATGTTGAAGAAGTTAATTTAGAAGAAGTTGACTTGAATAACTTTGAAGGAATTAGTGTTGATGATCCAGTTAGAATGTATTTGCGCGAAATTGGAAAAATTCATTTACTATCTTTTGAAGAAGAGTTAGAGTTAGCAGAGAAAATATTGCAAGAAGATGAAGAAGCAAAACAAAAGTTGGCAGAGTCAAATTTAAGATTAGTAGTTAGTATTGCAAAAAAATATGTAGGAAGAGGAATGTTATTTTTGGATTTAATTCAGGAAGGCAATATGGGACTTATTAAAGCAGTTGAAAAATTTGACTATACAAAAGGTTTTAAATTTAGTACGTATGCGACATGGTGGATAAGACAAGCTATTACTAGAGCAATTGCTGACCAAGCAAGAACAATTAGAATACCAGTTCATATGGTAGAAACGATTAATAAACTCATTAGAACTTCAAGACATTTGCTTCAAATGCTAGGAAGAGAGCCAATGCCAGAAGAAATTGCAAAAGAAATGGAAATTTCTGTTGAAAAGGTAATGGAAATTCAGAAAATTGCACAAGATCCAGTTTCACTAGAAACTCCAATTGGAGAAGAAGATGATAGCCATTTGGGTGATTTTATTGAAGATGATGATTCACCAGCACCACATGATGCAGCAGCTTATACTTTGCTAAAAGAGCAATTGGAAGATGTTATGAGCACACTAACGCCACGTGAAGCAAAAGTATTAAAACTAAGATTTGGTTTGGAAGATGGAAAAGCGCGCACATTAGAAGAAGTTGGCAGAGAATTTGAAGTAACACGTGAGAGAATTAGACAAATTGAAGCAAAGGCGCTAAGAAAGTTAAGACATCCAAGTCGAAGCAAAAGGTTGAAAGATTATATGAATTAAGAATTAGAAGACACGGAAAACCCGTGTCTTTATTGCATTTTAGGGAACTTGTGAGTTGCGATTATTTGACAAATTATGTAAAATATGTTATAATTAAAAAATAAAGAAACTGTTGTATATTCAAAGTAGAGAGGAGGAATGCTGTGTATGAAAAAGAATGCAGCATTTGCAGGAGGTGGATTATCTTCTGTAGTAGGCTTGGGAGGTTATTCCAAGATGTGTGAAGTAACGAAATTTGCTTCTTTTTCGGGTGCTAGCATAGGCGCTGTGATAGCAGCTTGCTTGGCAGCTGGAAAAACGCCAGAAAGTATTCGGAATTTTTTGGCGGATAATGTGGAAGGTTTTTGCGCTTTTATATTAGGGCGCAAGCGGATTGAAATGAAGACGGACGAATTTTTGAGGAGAATGTTATTTAAAGATTTGCCTCAAAGATGTATTGTATCAGTTACTCCGTTAAGAAAAGGCTTTCCGCAGATTATTACACAGGAAAATGCAGGAAACTTGACAGTTGGTCAAGTGGTGGCATTGTCAGCAGCTTTGCCGGGTTTATTTCTTCCAGGCTATGTAAAGCTAAATGGAAAATCAGCTTTTATAGTAGACGGAGGGTTGACTGCAAATCCGCCGCTTAAAGAAGAAGATTTTAATGTTATTTTTAGCTTTAAGCGGACAGATAAAGAATCTCATATGCCGTGGAATCAGAAAGCAGCAAGGCAAGAAAGACGGGCAGAAATTCTCTTTAAGCCATATACGCAGTATGGCACATTAGGCAAACATGATGATGTGTATGCTGTGTTTGAAGAAGGGAAAAAGGCAATGGAAGCGATGTTGCCATATTATGATTTTAAGTGAGTTAATAGGAAAGAAGAAGAAAACTTCCATGCAAAAAGGAGGTTTTTTTCTTGCCATTTTTCCAAAACATGATATAATAATAAAAAAATAGGAGGCTATTATGAAATATCCGAAATTTATCAAAAAAGGTGATAAAATTGCTGTTACGGCGCCATCGGCTGGATTTTACAAAGAAGAGCAATTGCGAGAATATGAGAATGCAATTCAAAATATTAAGAAAATGGGATTTGAATTTTTGGAAACGAAAAATGTGAGAACTCATGAAGATGGCAGAAGTTCTTCTGCAAAAGAGCGTGCCAAGCAATTTATGCAAGTTTGGGAAGATGAAAGTGTAGATGCGATTATTTGTGCAAAAGGTGGAGATTTTGCTTGCGAAATGTTAGATTATCTAGATTTTGAGCGATTGAAAAAGCTTTCTCCCAAATGGTTACAGGGTTTTTCGGATATTACGAATTTGGGTTTTGTACTAACAACGAATTTAGACATTGCGACAATTTATGGAGAAAATATCCGAGATTATGGTATGAGAGAACCTTTTAAAACATTGACAGATTCCATAAAAATAATGCAAGGAAAAGAAGTAGTTCAAAAAAGTTTTGGAGTTTGCGAACCAAAAGAAGATGAGCGAGAAATTTTTGAAAGTTATCATGTCACACAAAAAACGCAGTGGAAAAATTTGTATGACGAGAAAAAGCTAATGTTTTCAGGAAGATGCGTTGGCGGTTGTTTAGATGTAATCATAAATTTGATTGGAACCAAATACGATAGAGTAAAGGATTATATTAAAAAATACGAAAATGATGGAATTGTGTGGTTTTTCGATATTTTTGAAATGTCTACACCACAGGTATTTTGCCATTTGTGGCAAATGAAAAATGCTGGCTATTTTGAGCATTGCAAGGGAATTATTTTTGGAAGAGCTTTTCTGCTTTGCGAAGATTATGATATGAACTTGGCTAGAGTTGTAAAAGATGCGATTGAGAATTTAAATATTCCAGTTATTTTGGAGGCTGATATTGGGCACGTTCCGCCACAAATGCCGATTGTGAATGGTAGTATTTTGGAGGTTACGTGCGAAAATGGTCAAGGAGAGATAAAAACTTTTTTGAGATAAATGAGAAAAATTCTAGATTTTTGCCAAGAACTATGATATAGTAAAATTAATTAAAATTTCCACGAAGGCTAAATTTTAGAGAACGAAAGATGCAGAAAAAATATAGGTTTAAATACAGAAGGATGTTGGAAAATGGCGAAAAAATTGAAAAATGCTAAAAAACGAAAAGTTACAACAAAGAATGAAAATAATTCTTTGTTGCCAGTAGAAAAAAAGCAAAATGCACTCATGGTTGTAAAGAAAAAAAAGCTGGATATAGCAGTTTTTTGTGAAAAAGAGAGTTTTAAAAAGGCTGTAAAAACCTTAAGTTTAACGGTTATAGTGGTAATTATGATTGCGTATGTAGCACTTATGGCACTTGTTGCGACAAGTATTTTTTATGTTTCACATTTACAAAATGGTTTCATTCAAAAAGGTGTCTTTGTAGGACGGAGTTAGTGTTGCTGAAATGTTGCCAGAAGATGCTATAAATGAGCTTTCGAATTGTTTGAATGATACCGTTCCTCAAGAATTGATTTTGCAGTATGAAGAGCAGAAATATAGGATAAATTTGCAAGAATTGGAAGTACAATTTGACATTGAAGGTGCTATTCAAAAGGCATATTCGATTGGGAGGACTCAAAATGTAGTAAAAGATTTATGGGAATATGCAAAAACACTCAATGATACAGTTAATATAGAACCTAATTTATTGTACGAAGAGGAAATTTTAAATGAGATGTTGCGAAATTTACAAGAACAATTGCCGAAAGTACAAGAATATGATTATTTTATTGAAAATGATGAACTGCTTATTAATCGAGGAAAAAGTGGTGTGGGATTGCATTTAGAAGAATTAAAGAATAAGATATTGGAAAATTTACGAGATAGAAGATTTGATGAGGAAATTCAAATTCCAACCTATGAGATTTTACCAAAAGAGATTGATTTACAGGCAATACATAGTGAAATTTATCAAGAGCCAAGAGATGCATATGTGACGGAAAATCCGTTTGAAATCCACGAACAAGTAATTGGCAGAGATTTTAATGTAGAAGAGGTACAAAAAAATCTTGATATTATTCATAAAAATGAACCATACAAAATAAAACTAAAGTTCACAAATCCAAATATTTTTGTGAAAGATTTAAATATTTTTCCTCACCAGTTATCCACATTTAGTACAAATTATGTGAATAACCCAAGCCGTACAACGAATTTGAGAATTGCTGCTAGTAAAATAAATGGCACCATTTTAATGCCGGGAGAGAAATTTTCGTTTAATCAAGTGGTTGGCGAAAGGACAATTGCGGCTGGTTATAAAAATGCAGCAATTTTTGTAAATGGGCAGGTTGAAGATGGCCTAGCAGGTGGTATTTGTCAAATCTCTTCAACACTTTATGATGCAGTTATTGCAGCCAATTTACAAATTACGGAGCGTCATAATCATTCACTTCTTACTTCCTATTTGCCTGGTGGAAAAGATGCAACAGTAGTTTGGGGGAGGTATGATTTTCAATTTGTGAATAATCGTGAATATCCTATTAAAATAGAAATGACCGTACAAAATGGAGTAGCAACAGCAGCTGTTTATGGTATTCGTTCGAACCAAGAATATGAAATTACAATTGAATCACATTTTGTGGGAAATAAACGGAATTTATAAAGTTTATCATGCATATAAAGTATATAGACAAAATGACGTGGAAGTCAAAAGAGAATTTTTGTCAAGGGATTTATATAAATAAAAATGCAATAGATGTCCTGTTTAAGAGATTAAATAGGACTTTTTTATTTTAGGAGGTTAATCTATGGAAATTGTAAAAGTGGAGACAAATTTTAAGAGAAATTTGTTTTGGAATGTGCATAGGCTAAAATTTAATGGAAAATTGAAAAATATGGAGAGAGGAATTATCAATCTTTATCCAGAGGTAAAAGTGCAAGAAATAGTTGGTTTTGGAGGTGCTTTTACAGAAGCTTCTGGCTATTGTTTGGCAAAGATAAATCACAATCAAGGAAGCAAAATAATAGAAGATTATTTTTCAGAAGATGGGTTGCAATATAATTTTTGTAGAATTCCGATAGGAAGCACAGATTTTTCACTTTCTAGTTATAGTTATTTGAAAAAGCCTGATATAAATACTTTTTCAATTGCAAGGGATGAAGAATACATTATTCCAATGATAAAAAAAGCGTTTGAGAAAAATCCAAATTTAAAATTTTTAGCAACACCATGGTCTCCGCCAGCTTTTATGAAAAGCAATAAAATACTGAATTTAGGTGGAAAATTATTAGAAAAATATAAACGTTTGTATGCAGAATATTTGACGAAGTTTATTTTAGAATATCAAAAAAGAGGAATTGAAATTGATTATATGACAGTACAAAATGAGCCAAATGCAATTCAAGTGTGGGAATCGTGTTTGTATTCTGGAGCAGAGGAAGCTGATTTTGCCAAAAATTATCTAGAACCAGAATTTGTGAAAAATGGAATAAAAACTAAAATTTTGGCTTGGGACCATAACAAAGAAAGGTTGTATACAAGAGCAAAAGAGGTTTTTGAGATAGCGCAGAGCGCAGTTTCTGGAATGGCGATGCACTGGTATTCTGGGGATTATTTTGAAGAAATCGCACTGACTAAAAATCAATTTCCTAATAAATTATTGTTTCATACAGAAGGTTGCACAGGTTTTTCACATTTTCGCAAAGAAGACGAAGTGAAAAATGGTGAAATGTATGCACATGATATGATTGGTAATTTGAATGCTGGAGTGAGTGGTTTTATTGATTGGAATTTGATTCTTGACCATAAAGGTGGACCAAATCACAAACGAAATTATTGCAATGCACCAATTATGCTAAACCAAGATAAAACAGGTTATGTCAAAAATTTGACTTATTATTATATTGGGCATTTTAGTAAATATATTAAATCTGGAGCAAGAAGAATTGGTTTTTCGAAGTTTACAGATAAGATAGAAGTGAGTGCTTTTCAAAATGTAGATCATTCCATTGTGGTTGTTTTGTTAAATCGTAATGATTTTAACCAAGAATTTAATTTACATTTGAATGGAGAGATTTTTCATGATAATTTAGATAGTCATGCGATTTTGACGTTTGTGATAAAAGAATAAGAAAATCTTACATAAAATTCTTGATTATCATTTAAAAATATGATACATATAATATAGTATAAATTTTTGAAACTGAAAATCCAGCAAACTTATGATGGGGGGAACCAAGATGAAGAAATTAGAAAATGTTTTGGTTGTAGAAGATGATCAGAAAAAATTAGAAGGAGTTATTCGGATTGTAAGTGGCTTTGGAGTTGGAGTGAATTATGTTTTAAAAACAGCAGTTAAGGAAGCTGTTGAAGAAATAAAACGGATTCATTTTGATCTCATAATTACAGATTTAGGTTTACCTAAATCTGCAGGAAGTCCAGTTATAAAAAAAGAAGATGGAAAAAATGGATTAAAAATGATGTTGAACTTAGCAGATCAGGGAATTAGAATTCCCACGATTATTTATTCGACAAACTTGCTTTACAAAGCTGATGAAGAGGCTTTGAAAGAATGCAATTATCCATTTATAGCGCAAGTCATCGATTCTGCGGGGATTGAGTGGTATATTCGCAGAGAATTTGAAATCAACGGTTCTGGCTAGAATTAGCCAGAACTGTTTTATAAATATTGACTTTTTTTCGTAAAAATAATATGATAAAATTACAGTATTCATAAAGGGGAAATAAAATGGAACAAGAAAAAATAAAATCACCAGAACAAGTTTTACAGATGATAAAAAGTTTTTTTACAAAAGATAGAAAATTTATTTTTATTCTAACAGTTATTTTGGGATTGTTGACACATTTTTTATTGTTGTCAAATTTAATTTGGAGCCCAGATGGTTTACTAAATGGAATTCATTATACAGCAGGTCGGCTATGAGGCAAGTCTTGGGCGCTGGGGAATTAATTTGTTTGATTCTCTGCGCAACAACATTGCCATTCCATTTATTACAACTTTAATTTCAATATTGCTTATGGGGCTGATTAATATTTTATTAATCGAACTTTTTGAAATAAAAAATAAAATATTTCAAGTATTAATGATGGCAAGTGTTATTGCTTCACCAAGTTTATGTATGACTTTATTATATGCTTATACAGCTGATGCTTACTTATTTGCCATGTTTTTTTCAGTCTTGACCGTATATGCGTTATATCGTATAAAAAACAAAAAAATAGGGATTAGTTTAGCTGGAATTTCATTTATCATGATGCTGTCAACATATCAAAGTTATATGGGATTAAGCATAGGAATTATTTTGATGTTAAACATCAAAAAATTATTAACAAAAGAAAATTCGAGTATTGAAGTCATAAAAGATTTAAGCATAAAAGCAATTATTCTTGTTATTTCAGCCATTGTTTATTACATAATTACAATCGTGTATTTGAAAATAAATCATTTGAGCATGTCTACTTATAAAGGAACCAATGAAATTGGTTTGTCAAGTATATTGGTTTCTCTTATTCCTTCTATTAAAAGTGCTTATATGGCATTTTTCAAGTATTTTTTTGCAGATGGAATTATCTTAAATAGAGCATGGAAAAGAGAAAAATTGTATGCTATTTTCTTTTTGCTATTGAGTATTTCAATCATAGTTTTATGGGGGCAATCATGGAAACAAAAACAAAATAAAAAAGATTTTTTTGTTAGATGGGCATTAGGAATATTTTTAATAGCAATGTTGCCAATTGCTTTGAATATAGTTGTTATCATTGCTTCAGGAAATGAAATTTATTTTCTAATTGCAACCCAAATGCTTCTTATGGTGCCTTTTGCATTTATGATTTTGGAACAACTGCTAGAAAAAAATAATATGATAAATTTACTAAATTGGGGAGCTATCCTTACTTTGACAATAATCACAATAACCTATTTTTTGTCTGTGGTAGTTACTTATCAAACTACACAAATGACTTATGAGCAAGCGCAAAAAGTTGCTAATAGAATTTTAATAAGAATGGAAGAAACACCGGGTTATCGTTCTGGTATGAATAAATTATTTGCAGGAGTGATTGACGATGTCAATTTTCCAAAAACTTTGGACATTTACAATTTAGCAGTAACCAATAGTTTGCGCTCATCTATTTTTCATGCAACATATTGGGGGCAAGAAGCTACTTGGCGAAATTTTATGGAAGTATTTTGTGGAATTCGAATTAATTTTTGTGAAGATTATGAATATTATAAAATTATTCATTCTGATGAATTTAAGCAAATGGATATTTTTCCAGGAGAAAATTCAGTTAAAATGATTGATGATGTAATGGTAGTTAAATTTACGAATATGCCAGATAATCCGCCACCTTCAGAAAATTTAGTAAAACATGAAGTTTATGTTGAGGAGGAAATATGAATACAATCATTGAAAATGAAAATTTAAAAGTAGAAATTAGTACATTTGGTGCAGAACTTCAGAAAATAGAAAATAAGAAAAACGGTAAAAATTATTTGTGGAATGGAGACAAAGCTTTTTGGGGCAGAAGAGCGCCAGTTTTGTTTCCATTTGTGGGAGCCTTGAAAAACAAAGAATATTCTTACAATGGCAAAGTCTATCAAATGGGGCAACATGGTTTTGCAAGAGATATGGAATTTGAATTTCTTGAAAATGCGGACAACAGTTGTTGGTATGCTTTAAGTTCTAACGCACAAACTTTAGAAAAGTACCCTTTTGCATTTTGCTTGAAAATTGGCTATGAACTATGTGAAAATACAATCAAAGTAAAATGGGAAGTTGAAAATAAAGATAAGCAAAACATGTATTTTTCAATAGGTGCACATCCTGCTTTTTGTGTTCCAGTAGAAAAAAGAAACGAGTGTTATCTTAAGTTTGACACACCCAATACACTCATGAATACAGGTTTAGAAAACGGGCTAGCTCCTGTGAAAAATGAGATAAATAGCAAAATTGATTTGGAAAATGGTTATCTAAAAATTTTTCCAGAGTTATTTAAACAAGATGCCTTAATTTTGGAAAATCATCAAGTTCAAGAAGTATCACTTTGCACACCAGATAAAAAGTCATATGTTACAGTAAAATTTGATGCACCACTTGTTGGAATTTGGTCACCATACAAAGAGAATTGCCCATTTGTATGTATTGAACCTTGGTATGGAAGATGTGATAGCATAGATTTTGAAGGAAATTTAGAACAGAGAAAATGGCAACAAGAATTAAAGTCAGGGGAGACATTTAAAACAGAATATGAGATTTTATTGTTTTAATTTCTTTTTCCATTTTAAATATTCGATTTGTTGTTTAATTATTTCGATTTCTTCTTTGTTAAGTCCATTTACATTAAGTTTTATAGAAGAATTAATAAGATGATTTCTAATTATTTTTTCTGGATTTCGTAAATTAGATTTTCCAAGTAAATAATCAGTAGAAACATGAAAAAAATCGGAGATAGAGACTAGAACATCTAAACTAGGCTCTCTATCGCCTTTTTCATATAAACTAATAGATTGTTGAGTTAAATTTATTTTTTTGGCAAATTCAAGTTGACTTAATTTTTTTTCTTCTCTTAATTGCTTAATTCTTAACATATTACACCCCATAAAAAAATATATCACAACACTTTGTTGTAATAAATATAATACAACAAACAGTTGTAGTTAAAAAATAAAAAATCTGATAAATTATTTGTAGAATAAGTGAAAGTTACTTATATAAAATTTTCTGACAAAAGATTGACAACAACTAAAAGTTGTGATAATATCCTAAACAACTAACAGTTGTTTTTTAAGGTGTTAGTTACTTAAGAAAAAGGAGGAAATTAAAAATGAAAAACAAGTTAAAATTTCAAACAAAAGAGGAAAACGGTATAACATTAGTAGCACTAGTTGTAACAATAATTGTGCTCTTGATTTTGGTGGGAGTGTCAATCAATTTAGTAGCAGGAAGTAATGGAATTATGGGAAAAGCAGTAAAGTCAGTAACAGTCACAAAAGAAGCCCAAAAAGAGGAAGAAATCCAATTAAAATTAGCAGAAATTATGATGGATTATTATGTAGAAGGAAGAGGGCAAACTTTGCAAGAATACATCATAGAAAAATGCAAAGAAAATGAAGGCGATATTTTGAATGTTGGGAATGGCATGTTTTCAACAATAGATGGAGATTTATATTATACAGATGCAGAAGGAAACACGTCAGTTATTGAGATTGACAGTAATGGGAATGTGACAATAGAAGGAAGTGTGTCAGCAGATGGAAGTATCAAAGATGAGAAAGCGCCAGCTATTTCTGTAACTACAACTTCTAA